>JAYWHZ010000136.1:0-3736 GCA_043777395.1 Bacteroidota bacterium | reverse complement strand
GATGTGGGCAGATACAATGACGAGATTCTAAAATCGCCCACATCGCCCGAAAAAGAAATCCGAACGGGCTTGGTGTTGGCTTCCGAGATAGTCAGATGAACCGACGCACTGCCCAAAATATGCCCCGCATCGGTCAAAACACAAGCAATATCTCTTGAAATATTAAACTCTTGACCATAATCGACCGTCTGAAATTGGTTTAAGCATTCTTCTACGTCCGATTGGTTGTAAAGTACTTCGAGCAGTTCTTTGCCTTGTTTCTTTCGTATTTTATTGGCAAACATCACGTCCATCTCTTGTATTTTGGCAGAGTCTTTGAGCAAGAGCCTTAGGAGCTCCAAAGTGCTTGGCGTGCAATAAATCGTACCTCCAAAACCTTGTTTGCAAAGGCGAGGTATCAGCCCCGAATGGTCTATGTGGGCATGAGACAAGACCATATAATCAACTTCGGCGGGCAAAAAACCGAAGGTTCGGTTGAGGGTGTCGGTGTTTTTGCCCATGCCTTGAAACATGCCGCAGTCGAGCAATATTTTTTTGCCACTATCTAAGGTAATGAGGTGTTTGCTGCCCGTAACGGTCTGTGCCGCTCCGTGAAAAGATATTTGCATGGTGGTTTTGGCTTGTGGTTAAGTGGTTTATTAATAAAAAAACATGGTATTGAATTTATTCAGAAATGGTATTTTTTTCAACATTGGCAATCACTTTAATGCTCACTTCGTAGAGCAAAAGCAGCGGAATGGTCATCAGGAGCATACTTAGCACATCGGAAGGCGTAATGATTGCTGCCAATATCATATTGACCACAATGGCATAGCGGCGATATTCTCTTAAAAAAATGGCATCTATCAAGCCGACTTTTGCCAAAAAATAGGCAATCATGGGCATTTCAAAGATAAGTCCTGAGGCGAAAGTGAGCGTTGTCAGCGTAGAAATATAAGAATCTAACGAAATCATATTGGCTATTTTTTCAGACACTTGGTAGTTGCCCAAAAAAACGATAGAGAGCGGCGACAGCACAAAATAGCCAAAACCAATGCCCAAAAAAAACAGTATCGAGGCATAAAAAACCAATCCTCTGGCATATCTTTTTTCTTTTTGGAGCAAAGCAGGACTTACAAAAAGCCAGACTTCAAACAAAATATAGGGCATTGCCACGACCAAGCCGAGCCAGAGCGACACGGTGATGTGTTTCATAAACTGCCCCGTGAGGTCGGTGTTGATGATAGAAAAAGAAACCGTTTGGCTGCATAGGTTGCCCGAGAGCCACGAAATATAGTTTTGAATGCTGCAAATGGCTTTGTAGGTGATAAATTCTTTGCTTTGGGGCGAAAGTATGACCGTGTCGAAAATGGTGTTAATGTTGGCAAACACCACAATGGCAAACACCGCAATGACGAGAGCCGCTCGGAGTATGTGTTTTCTCAACACATCGATGTGCGTCAGAAAAGACATTGGGCTATCGGTCTGGTTGAGGGGTTTAAATTGGTTGATATAATCGTCGTTTTCTGCCATTTTTTGTTGTTGATTTGAGTTTGTTATTTTCCTTTTCCTTTCAAGATGATGAGAACGGTATAAATCAAAATTTTGAAATCTACGAGTAGCGACATATTTTCGATGTAGAGCAAATCAAATTTGAGGCGTTCTATCATTTCGTTGATGTTGCTTGCGTAGCCGTATTTTACTTGTCCCCACGAGGTGATTCCGGGTCTTACTTTGAGTAAATGTTGGTAATGTGGGGCTTTTTTTACGATTTGGTCTATAAAAAACTGCCGTTCGGGTCTGGGTCCCACAAGCGACATGTCGCCTTTGAGTACGTTCCAAAACTGTGGCAACTCATCAAGCCGCACTTTTCTCATAAACAAACCCCATTTGGTAATGCGTGGGTCGTTTTCTTTGGACAGTGCTGGACCTGCCTGCTCAGCATCGATGTACATAGACCTAAACTTGATGATTTGAAACGGCGTGCCTCGCTTGCCGATGCGTTCTTGGGTATAAAAAATGTTGCCTTCAGACGAGAGTCGCACCCGAATGGCAGCATAAACAAAAACGGGTAGCAGCACCAAAAGGGCAAAGACCGACAGCACAACATCTAAAAACCGTTTGGTCGTTTGTTGCCAGCGGGGCATCAAAGCAGGATAGATTTCGATGAGTGTAGTGCCAAAAATTTGTTGCATTTTGACCGTTCCGAGCATCAATTCATACATATCGGGTACTATTTTGATGATGACGTTGGCTTGTGCAAGGCTATCCATGACCTTTGAAAAAACGATGTGGTCTTTGGTATCCAGTGCAATCAACACTTCTTCGATGGCGTTTTGAGTAATAATTTTTTGTATGTCTTTGATGTTTTTTCCCAAGCAGGGCATGTGGTGTTCGATGGTTTGGTGCTTGTTGTGGTGTTCTATATCGATAAATCCTTCAAATTGATAGACCCTAAAGTTGTCGTTGGTTTTGAGTTCGTCATGGAGTTTTGTTGCCCGTTCGTGTCCGCCGATGAGCAGCGTTTTAAATTGAATTTTGCCTTGCTTCATGCGTTTGAATATATTGCCCAAAAAAACACTTCTAAACACAGCAGTAATGAGAAAATGAGTAGCAAACAACACCAAAAACGATTGGTAATAATCTTTGTAAGACACGATAACATCGTCGAGGATAACCACAAAAAACAACGCCAAACTGCCCATGAGCGACAGCAGCAGTGTGTTGCCAATTTCGTTTAGGCGTGATTTGCGATACACATCGTCGTAATGCCCAAAAAAAGCCGACAGCAACACCCAAAACAAAGGCACAACCACCAAGCCAAGAAAAAAATTTCTGTCTTTCTCAAAATCATTTAGGCTCACATCAAACGCAAGCAAGTCGGCTTCGATATAAAATTTTCGGTAGGCAAAAAACAACACCCAAGTAAAGGCTGCCGAAAGGCTATCTAAAAAAATATAAATGCTTGTGTCTTTTCGTTTTTGCATACGCTACTCGATTGATTGAGCCACAAAAACATTTGTAACCGCAGGCAAAAATACAAAAACAAGCTTGCTTAAAAGCCCAAAATCAAAGTTTCTACTTTATTTTTTATTATACAATGTTTAAAACGTAATTTTGTGTCCCAAATCAATCAACAAACAACAAAAAAACCGTCGATTGACAAACCATTACCCCAAAATAAAACCCCCAAAACATTGAACAAAGCCACGTTTTGAAAACCAACCATTTTTTTAACGCCCCTACCCAACAAACAATAAAAATATGCTCGATACAAAATATAACCCAACCCAAATAGAACAAAAATGGTATGACACGTGGCTCCAACACAAATGCTTCGCCTCCACGCCAGACCACCGAGAACCCTACACCATCGTCATACCGCCGCCAAACGTAACAGGCGTTCTACACATGGGACACATGCTCAACAACACCATTCAAGATGTACTCATTCGCCGAGCCAGAATGCAAAACAAAAATGCCTGCTGGATACCCGGTACCGACCACGCCTCGATAGCCACCGAAGCCAAAGTCGTCAAACTACTCGCCGAAAAAGGCATCAACAAAAAAAATATATCAAGAGAAGAATTCCTAAAACATGCCTTCCAATGGAAAGAAAAATATGGCGGAATAATACTCGAACAACTCAAAAAACTGGGCTGCAGCTGCGACTGGGACCGAACCCGTTTCACAATGGACGACACGCTATCCAAAGCCGTCATCAAAACCTTTATTGACCTCTACAACAAAGGCTACA
>JAYWHZ010000135.1:0-3736 GCA_043777395.1 Bacteroidota bacterium | reverse complement strand
ACTCATCAAAAATATATTCGTAGGTTTTGTGTAGTGTGTTTGCCAAGACGTTGAGCCGTCCACGGTGAGCCATGCCGATTGCAAAACGCCTAACGCCCAGTTCGGCAGCTTTGTTGATGATGGCATCGAGTGCTGGAATGGTATTTTCGCCGCCTTCGAGTGAGAAACGTTTCTGCCCGACGTAGCGTTTGTGCAAAAAACTCTCAAACACAACGGCTTCGTTGAGTTTGTTGAAGATACGTCGTTTTTTATCGATAGAAAAATTGTAGTTGTGGGCTTCTTGTTCAAATTTTTGTTTACACCATTCCCGTATCTCGGTGTTTCTGATGTGCATACATTCAAACCCGATGCCTCGACAGTATATGGCTTCGAGCTTGGCTACAATGTCTTTGAGTTGGGCGTTGGGCAAACCGATGAGTGTGCCTGCAAAAAAACGTTGCTCCAAATCGCTTTCTTTCAGGTCATGAAAATTGAGACCTACGCCTGCCTCACGCTGCAATCTGGGTTTGAGCGGATTGGTTTTTGCCAACAAATGCCCTCGGCTTCTGTATGAATGAATGAGATGTACGACGTGAAGTTCTTTTTCGAGCTGGCTGTTGTCGGTTGGGGTATTTGAAATATTGGCATCGGGTTGTTGGTTTCCAAATTGTTGGGCAAGGTCAAATCCTTCAAAAAAACGTTGCCACGATGGGTCCAATTCTTGCGGGTTGGTTTTGTAGAGTTGGTAGTAATGGTCGATAACGGCTGGCTCGGCGTTGGAGATGTATGAAAGTTGGTTCATATAGATAACTTTTATTGAGAAAATGGAGTTAAAAAACTGTACAAAGGTAATGAGATTAGAGCAAAAATTTAAGTCATTGTTACAACTTTTGTTTTATTTTTTATAGGTTTCCTCTGAGGTCTTGCTCTCTTTCTATGGCTTCAAACAATGCCTTAAAATTGCCTTTTCCAAACGAAACGGCACCGTGACGCTCTATGATTTCATAAAAAACGGTTGGTCGGTCTTCTATTGGTTTCGTAAAAATTTGGAGTAGATAGCCTTCTTCGTCTCTATCGACCAAAATATTGAGGCGTTTTAGGTCTTCGATGTCTTCGTCTATCTTGCCCACCCGCTGGCTCAAATCCTGATAATAGGTTTCGGGAACGCTCAAAAACTCTATGCCTCTGCTTCGGAGTTCAGACACAGTATGGCAAATATCGTCGGTAGCCAAGGCAATGTGTTGCACGCCAGCACCCTTATAAAACTCCAAATACTCATCAATCTGCGATTTTTTTTTGCCTTTGGCGGGTTCATTAATCGGAAACTTTATAAATCCATTGCCATTCGAGACCACTTTGGACATCAGGGAGGTGTATTCGGTAGAAATATCCTTGTCGTCAAACGTAACCAGCAGTTTAAAACCCATCGTGTCTTCATAAAACTTAACCCATTGGTTCATCATGCCAAGTTCTACGTTGCCTACGCAGTGGTCAATGTATTTTAGCCCTATGGGTTTTATAGTGATGATAGATTTTCGGGCTTCAAAAGTAGGTAAGAATGCTCCTGTATAGTTTTTGCGTTCAACGAATTTGTGTATCGTATCGCCGTAGGTGTGTATGGCAGAGACCACCACCGAGCCATGTTCGTCGGTGAGTGTTGTGGGTTGTAGGGCAGGTTTTGCACCCCGTTTGGTGGTTTCTTCAAATGCTTTTGTGGCATCATCGACCCAGAGGGCGAGTATTTTTACGCCGTCGCCGTGTAGCATTTGGTGCTGGCTGATGTCGCTTTCGGGTGTTAGGGCGGTGGTAAGCACCAAACGCACTTTGCCCTGTGCCAGCACGTAGCTGGCTCGGTCTCTGATGCCTGTTTCGGGACCGGCATAGGCAATGAGTTCGTAGCCCCAAGCGGTTTGGTAGTAGTAGGCAGATTGTTTGGCGTTGCCCACATAGAACTCTATGTGGTCGGTACCCAAGAGGGGAAGAAAATCTATCATTGGTTGGTTTTTATTAATTGAAAAGGATAATTTATTTTTAATAAAAATATTGTTTTGTGTTGAAATCGTTCAATTGGTGTGATTAAAATTAAATAATCGATTTTTTTATTGGTTCAAAAAAAGTTGTTTATGCCGATGCTTCGTTGTTGTTTTGCTGTTCTTCGTTGTCTTTTATGTCTTGGCTCACGTTCAAAATGATGCCAATGCCAATGCTTGTAAACAACAACGAGGTGCCACCCATGCTGATTAGCGGCAGGTTTTGACCTGTTACCAAGCCAGACCCAACGGCAACGACCATGTGTACAAAGGCCTGCAAGATAATATTGAGACACAAGCCGATGGCAAGCAAAGCACCAAAAGCGGTGTTGGATTTTTTGACGATATAAATCGTTCTCAACAAAAAAATGAGGTAAATCAACGGTATGCTTATCAAGCCTATCAAGCCATATTCTTCGATGATGATGGTATAGATAAAATCGGCGTGGGCGGCATAGATAAAGTTGGCTTCGATGCTATGACCAGCCCCTTTGCCCAATATTCCGGCGTTGGCAATGGCTATGTTGGCAAAATCTGCCTGGGTGATGTCGTCTCTGCCTTTGTCAAACGATTTGGAGAACGACAAGATGCGGTTTTTCCATGTGTTGATGCGGTAACTCTTTCTTGATAGCGACGCATAGCCGACAAACATCATAAATGCCATGACACCAATCAAGACAATAGAGCTGATGTGTTTGATGGGTATCCGACCGATATACGACAGCAGCAGCACATTGACGACCAAGATAAAAGCCGTCGAAAAATTAGAGATAATGATTAATCCAGCCAATATAAGTGTATAAACCACCACAATTTGATAGGTTTTCCATTCGTGTATCTGCTGTCTGTGTGTAGCCAATATTTTGGAAGTGAGTACAATGATGGCGAGTTTTGCCAAGTCCGATGGTTGAAAACTAAATCCAAAGATGCTCAGTACTCGCACTTCGCCGTTGATGTTTTTGCCCGCTATAAACGTTAGGGCGAGCAGCACAATGGCCACCCAAACCAGCATATGGGCATAGCGTTTGAGTTGGTTGTAGTTGGCAATATGGGCGATATAAAGCACCACAAACGTTACAAAAAGCATGGTGATGTGTTTGACCAATACGAGTTCGTTTTGACCGTTGGCAATGATTCGGGACGAGGTATAGACCGACATAATAGAGATGGCATAGAGCAAAAAAACGATTATCCAAATCCATCTGTCGCCTCGAAAATAATGGGTGTCCATGTTTTGTTTTTAGGTTTTTGGTTGCGGAAAATTGGGCATTAGGCTCAGGTCTTCCATCTGTTTGAGGTGTCGTTCGGTGTGAAAAAGAATAAAATGAAGCCAATCTTTTTTGTTTAATTCTCCAAACCGAGGGTGCAAAAACACCTGTTCGTTGTCGAATACAATTTGTTCATTTTGAATGCCTTCTACGACGATTTGCCGGTTTTTCTTAAAGGTTTTGAGGCTTTCGGCAGTGGCAAGGTCTCTTGTTGGCAGGGTTTTGTCGGGTGCTTCGACCTTAACGTCTCGGCGAGTGATGAGCATGTGTTCTATCTTGTTTTTGGGCAGGCGTTCTTCGCCCGCCTGATAATCGACGGCTGTGGCTGTTGGCGAGCGTTTAAATAGGTTTTGAATTACGTTTTGCTCTACAATGTTGATGTGTTCCAGACATTGAGCCATAGACCAAGCCTCGTTTGGGGGTTGCCATTGGGTTTGGGCATCGGCAAATCGACGGACG
>JAYWHZ010000134.1:0-3737 GCA_043777395.1 Bacteroidota bacterium | reverse complement strand
CTCATATTCATCTCCAATTGGGCAAACTTAACCGAATATCCTCTCCCTATCATGCTCCCAAACGTTCGATTTCGGCTATATTGAGAGTACGCCGTAACCAGCAAATCGCCCAGATAAGCCGACGACATCACCTCTCTATCTTTGATGTTGATGGCATTGAGAAACCGCTCGGCTTCTTGTATGGCATTGGAAATCAAGACCGCATGAAAATTGTCGCCATAACCCACGCCATGTGCAATGCCACCCGCAAGGGCATAAATATTTTTGAGAACGGCACAATATTCGACCCCAACGGCATCGTGCAAAGCCCGTGTTTTGATGAAGCGACAGGCAAGCAAATCGGCAACTTTTTGAGCCGCTGCCATGTCTTCGCTGCCGATGGTCAGGTAAGAAAGTTTTTCTTGAGCCACCTCCTCGGCGTGGCAAGGTCCGGCAATGACGCAAAAATTGTGAGGCTCGACCCCAAACTCTTGGGCAAAAAAATCATTGATGACCAAGTTTTTTTCAGGGATAATGCCTTTGATAGCCGACACCACAATCTTGTTTTCAAAGTCGTGGGGTGTAAGTTCTTTGAGGGCATCTTGGACAAAAGCAGACGGGATAGCGACGACCACAAAATCGGCTTTTGAGACATATTTTTGCAGCTTAGAACCTATTTTGATGCGTTTGAGGTCGAGCTGGAGTTGGCTCAAATATTTGGGGTTGCGGTGGTGCGTTTTGATGTAGTCTATCTGGTTTTGGTCTCTGAGCCACCAACGGATGCGCACTCGTCGGGTTTCTAACAAGATTTTGACCAATGCCGTTGCCCAGCTTCCGCCACCCAACACGGCAACGCAAGGCAGCGGGTGAACTTCTTGGGCGATGGTCTGGGGTTGGGTTGCTTGGGATAAGTTTTGATTGATTGGGGGTTCTATCATGGTTGTGGGTTTGGGCTGTATTTTATGCCGATTGTCATTGGTGGTCGGCAAATTGGGTTTTTATTGGTTTGTTGGCTACGAATACAAATTTTTTGACCCCAAAAAAATTGCTGATAGAGGTGATGCCGATAGACAAGATATTAGCCAACATTTTGCCGCCGATGGCGAGTTTGTAGTCTTGTAAAATAACTAAACGAAAGCGGTCGAAGTTCAAAAAATCAATCAAGACAAGCAGAATAATCCAACGAACCATCAACGAAAATAAATAAACGGCAACGTACTTAGCAAATTTGGTTCGAGACCGTTCTTCTACCCTAAAAGTCCAGCGTTTGTTGATAAAATAAACGACTGTCAAGGCAGTTCCAAAACCCAAAGAGGTCGAAACGAGGTAGTGAATATGCAGGCGTTCGTTGGCAATATGAAACACAAGCGTATCGATGATGAAGCCCACAAAACCCACAATGCCAAATTTTATGAACTCCTTGCCAAATATTTTGATGAGAAAACGAAGAATCATTCAGATAAAAAAGTTAAAAAGGTTTAAATCGCATAAAAAATGAATTAAAAAAAACAAAACCAATATCAAAGTATATTTTCAATAGGCAGGCAAATGTACAAAAAGTTTGCGGTTAATTTTCTAAATTCTGTACCTTTGTCCAAATACTGCCTTTGTAGATGATAGATTTTTGGGATTTTTTGCTGCTTCGAGAGCCAAACATCAAATATGTGTTGGCGGGCATGGTGCTTTTGAGTGTGAGTTTGTCGTTGGTTGGCACGTTTTCGTTTTTGAGAAAACAGTCTTTGCTCGGCGACGCAGTGGCTCATGCCATTTTGCCGGGCATCTGTTTGGCGTTTATGGTGTCGGGCAGCAAAAACCTGTTTGTGTTGATGGTTGGTGCTGTTTTGGCTGGCTTGGTGTCTTTATTGGCAATGAATTTTATCAAAAACCATTCAAAAATAAAGTCAGATGCAGCGGTGGGTTTGGTGATGAGCGTCTTTTTTGGTTTTGGCATTTTGCTCTTGACCTACATTCAGCAACAAGAAAACGCTTCGCAAACGGGCTTAGACAAGTTTTTGTTTGGAAAATCGGCAGCCATCATCGACGACGATTTGTGGGCGTTGGGCATCGTATCGGTCGTTTTAATTGCTGTTATTGGCTTGTGTTTTAAGGCTTTTCAGGTCATCAGTTTCGACAAACAGTTTTCGCAAGCCATTGGTTTGCCCGTCGGCATGTTAGAATTTTTGCTTTCTACCATCACCGTTTTGGCTATTGCGGTGGGCATTCAGGCTGTCGGGGTCGTATTGATAGCCTCTTTACTGATAACGCCAAGCCTTTCGGCTCGTTTTTGGACCAATAATCTCCCAAAAATGATGGCATTGGGTGTTGTTTTTGCTATTTTTTCGAGTTGGATAGGTTGTTTTATCTCTTTTGTGTCGCCTGCCATGCCTACTGGCCCTTGGATAGTCGTCGTGTTGTCGGGTTTTGTATTTGGCTCTATGCTCTTTGCTCCAAAAAATGGATTAATTTCCAAAATGATGGTTCAACATGCCAACCAAGACAAAATACTACAAGAAAATATCTTAAAACTGTTTTATAAAATTGGCGAACAACACAACGATTTTTTGACCCACCGAAGCAAAGAAAGCCTGATGGCAAGCCGAAGTTTTACAGATTACGAATGGTCGAAGGGCATCAAAAAATTGATCCAAAATGGCTCTATAATCAACCAACAAAATGGATTTTTATTGACCAAACAAGGACTTGCACAAGGCAAACGTATCGTAAAACTACACCGACTTTGGGAACTTTACCTCAACCAAAAACTACGAATGCCAGCCGACCACGTCCACAACGACGCCGAATCTTTGGAACACCTCATAACGCCCGAACTCGAAACACTGCTCGAAAAAGAACTCAACTTTCCCGACAAAGACCCTCATAACAAGCAGATTCCTTACTAAATCGCTATGTGAAAGTCTAAAAAAATCGACACCCGATGGTCTTCGGTGTGTCGATATGAAACTATTAATCTCTAATTTTAATTTTTTATGAGTGTTTCAAACAATCATTAGGCTACTTTTGCCAAAACCGACCTACTCAAACGGCGTTTCTTGTTGGCTTCTATCACAAAATAATCAATCAATGGAGCAAACACATTAAACAACAAGATAGAAAGCATGATGCCCTCAGGGTAAGCCGGATTCCAGACCCGAATCATCACTGCAAAAGCCCCAATGAGCAAGCCATAAACAATTTTGCCCCTATCGGTCTGAGCAGCCGTAACGGGATCGGTTGCCATAAATACGGCTCCAAACATCAAACCGCCCATCACCAAATGATAGTAAAACGGCACACGCATAAACTCATTTGAACCAAACAAATTCATCACAATGCCCATCAACGCCGCACCTGCCAACACCGAAACGATAATCCGCCACGAGCCAACGCCCGTGAAGACCAAAAATCCAGCACCGAGCAATATGGCGAGTTTTGAGGTTTCGCCGATTGAGCCGGGTACGAAACCCAGAAACAAATCCCAAAACCCAAAACCGGGATTGCCCGCTATCGAGTTTGAAAGGGCTGTAGCTCCGCTGTATGCGTCGGGTTTGCCTGCTATCCAGACCAAATCGCCCGAAAGATAGGTTGGGTAAGCAAAAAACAAGAATACCCGAGCCGTCAGTGCCACGTTCAGAACGTTCATGCCCGTGCCGCCAAAGACTTCTTTGGCTAATATCACTGCAAAAACCGATGCCAAGGCGACCATCCAAAGCGGTATGGTGGGCGGCATGACCAGCGGAATGAGCAAGCCCGAAACCAAG
>JAYWHZ010000133.1:0-3738 GCA_043777395.1 Bacteroidota bacterium | reverse complement strand
GTGTATTTTTTCGTGGTTGATGAGTGTATCTGTGATTTTAAAATTTTTTTGAACCAATACGAAGGGATAGCATGTGAGGGCGATGTTGTTGCCATTGCTTAACCATTTTATGATATTTGAGCGTACGATGAGCATTTTTTATTTAGAAATCGATAAATTGTTTGGCTTGGAGGTCTATAAACTCCAAATATTCGGCATTGGTGAGGTGTTTGTTGGCGATGTGCTTTTCGATGTTGATGAGTCTTGGTCGCAATGCGAGTGTGTGAACGCCTACATAGTTGAGTATGTCGGCAAAATGGCTCATAGCCATGGCAGAGCCTTGCGTACCAGACGATATGCCGACGAGAGCGGCTTTTTTGCCCTTAAAACTATTGGGAAACTGCAAGCCATCGACAAAAAGTTTGAGGATACCGGGAAACGAACCATTGTATTCGGGAATTATAAACACAAACTTTTTGGTGTCGCTGATTAGATTTTGGATAACTTGAAAATCGGCGGGTTTGTCTTCACTTTTTTTATATAAAACGGATTCAATAAAATGGTTTGGCAGCTGCTCTAACGAAAAAATTTCGCTTTCAAAACCTTGTGTTTTGAAAGCTGCTTGGTAGGCATTGGCAACGATTTGTGTTAGATTATTTTTTCTATTGGTACTGACAACGATGGTAATATTTTGATTTTTCATAAGATTTTTTGAGGTTCGGTTGGGTTTTAATTATCCAGCCATTTTGAGTTTGTTGAGGTCGGCACCATTAAATTTTTCGATGGCATAGGGCAGTGTTATTCTAAATTCTTTGCCGCTTATTTTCATTGAAGGCACTTCAAACATGGCATCGAGCAAGATGGCTTCGGTGATAGACCGCAGACCCCTTGCACCGAGTTTGAACTCGATGGCTTTCTCGACAATAAAATCATAGACATCGTCATCAAAAACCAAATCAATCTCTTCTATTAAAAATAATTTTTTATATTGCTTGACCAACGAGTTTTTGGGCTGCGTGAGTATGAGCCGCAGCGTCGGTTTGTCTAATGGGTTCAGGTGAGCCACGACGGGTAGCCGCCCGATGAGCTCCGGAATAAGTCCAAAAGCCTTCAAATCTTGCGAGGTGATGTATTGCAAAAGGTTGTCTTTATCAATTTCTATTTCGCCTTCGGCAGATTTTGAGCCATAGCCTATGGTATTGACTTTGACCCGATTGGCAATCTGCCTGCTGATGCCCTCAAAGGCACCGCCGCATATAAACAGGATGTTTTTGGTGTCTATCTGGACAAATTTTTGTTCGGGGTGTTTGCGTCCGCCTTGGGGTGGCACGTTGATGATGCTGCCTTCGAGGAGTTTGAGCAAGCCTTGCTGCACGCCCTCGCCCGACACATCACGGGTGATGGAAGGGTTGTCGCCTTTGCGGGCAATTTTATCAATCTCATCGATATAAACGATGCCTTTTTCGGCGGCTTTGGCGTTGTAGTCGGCGTTTTGGAGTAGGCGACTCAATACACTTTCCACGTCTTCGCCCACATATCCCGCCTCTGTAAACACGGTAGCATCGGCAATGGCAAACGGTACGTCGAGGAGTTTGGCAATGCTTTGTGCCAATAGGGTTTTGCCGGTGCCTGTTTCACCAATCAAGATGACGTTGGCTTTTTGGATTTCTATGTCGTCGGCATCTTTTTGGTTTAGGGGTTGGTTGATGCGTTTGTAGTGGTTATAGACGGCTACCGAAAGCACTTTTTTTGCTTTGTCTTGCCCGATGATGTATTGGTCTAAATGTTCTTTGATGTTTTGAGGTTTGAGGTGTTTGAATTCCTTAAACTGCAAGGTATTTTCTTGACGTTTGAATTCTTCGCCCAAGATGACGTTGGCTTGCTCTACGCAGGCTTCGCAGATGTGAACGCCTGGCTGACCACCGATGAGTAGGCTGACTTTTGATTTTTCTCTGCCACAAAACGAGCATTTCGATTCTTCTGTTTGATTACGACGGTTTGACATATTTTTTTATTGTTGGGTCTGTTTTTTTTTGTTTTTTTGTGAGGAATGTATCAGATATGAATTAAAAAAAAGATTTTTGGTCACAATTTGCTTGATTTACAGATTTTGAATTAATCAAACAAACAAATTGATGAAAACGTTTTTTACTTTTTCCATAATATGGTTTAGAGCCACGTTTTGGACTCTGAAAGATGGCTTATAAATTGTTTCGTTTTGCTATTTGGCAACTGTTCCATACAAGTCAAATTCGCTTGCCGAAGTGATGTTGATATTGGCAAAATCGCCTATTCTAATAAAATTTTTGGTTTCTTTGGCATCGACCAGCACTTCGTTGTCCACTTCGGGGCTGTCGTATTCGGTTCTACCAACAAAGTAGTTGTTTTCTTTTCTATCGAAGAGTACTTTGAATGTTTTGCCTATTTTTTGCTGGTTTAGTTCGTGTGAGATGCCTTGTTGAAGTTCCATGATTTCCGAAACTCGTTCTTGTTTGGTTTCGTCTGGTATGTTGTCTGTCAGGTTGAAGGCTGCCGTTTGTTCTTCGTGAGAGTATGCAAACACGCCGAGGCGTTCAAATCGGTTGTGTTCCACAAATTGGAGTAGGTCTTGGTGGTCTTGCTCTGTTTCGTTTGGAAAACCGGATATGAGTGTTGTTCGCAGGGCAATGTCGGGTATTTGGTTTCTGATGTCGTCTATCAGTTGTTGGGTGCGTTGGGTGGTTATGCCTCTTCTCATGGCTTTGAGCATATTGTCGGCGGTGTGTTGGAGAGGCATGTCGAGATAGTTGCAGATTTTTGGATTGTGTTTGATGATGGGCAGAATATCCATCGGGAATTGACTTGGGTAAGCATATTGCAGCCTTATCCATTCTATGCCTTCTATGTCGTTGAGTGCCGAGAGTGCGTCGCCCAAATTTCTTTTGCCATACAAGTCTAGTCCATAATAGGTCGAGTCTTGTGCGATGATAACGAGTTCTTTTGTGCCATTTTTTGCCAATATCTTGGCTTCGTTGATGATTTGCTCTATTGGTTTTGAGGTGTGTTTGCCCCGCATGAGCGGTATGGCACAAAAAGCACACGGACGGTCGCAGCCTTCCGATATTTTTAGGAAAGCGGTGTGGTTTGGTGTGGTCAATAGGCGTTCGCCCAGGAGTTCGTGCTTGTAGTCGGCTTTGAGTGTTTTGAGGAGTCGGGGCAGTTCCATTGTTCCAAAAAAAGCATCGACTTGTGGTATTTCTTGTTCGAGTTCGTCTTTGTATCGGTGCGAAAGGCAGCCTGTAACGTATAGTTTATCTACGAGCCCTTTGGTTTTTGCGTTGGCATATCTCAAAATCATGTCTATCGATTCTTGCTTGGCGTTGTCTATAAATCCACAGGTATTGATGATGACTATCGAGGCGTCTTGGCGTTTGCTCTCGTGAGCCACCTCAAAGTTGTTGGCTTGGAGCTGACGCATCATCACTTCGGAGTCCACAATGTTTTTGGAGCAGCCTAAGGTGATGACGTTGATTTTGTTTTTTCGTAAGGTTTTGGTTTTCATTCTTGTTGTGATTCAAATTAAAAAAAACAATGTCTAAAAAAATGGATTGCAAAGGTACAAAAAATAACCCAAACTATCCATGATACAAATTTATAACCAATCTTAAAAACATTAATGAGGCTTTGATGTTAATTTTGAAGCCATTCTGAAAGGTTTTTGTAACTTTGCCAAACACAATAACAATGCACCATTCAGAGCAGCAAGTTGAAATAAATAAA
>JAYWHZ010000132.1:0-3758 GCA_043777395.1 Bacteroidota bacterium | reverse complement strand
CAAACGTTGGTGCAAGTTCGGGTGGAACACAAATGATGAGCGGCAGCTGCCGATTTTATGGCTCTGATGTTTGGTATAAAGTTGCGGTGCCTACTTCGGGTGTCGTAACGTTGCGAACGCTTGCTGGCTCGATGACCGATGCTATCATGGCGGTTTATGAGGGTATCAATTGTAATGCCTTGACGTATGTTGATTGCGAAGACGATAATCTGAATGTTGGTGGTGGCTTGATGCCTGTCATTTCGGTCACACGACCGGCTGGCACGATGCTCTACATCAGGGTTTGGGGTTATGGTAACAGGCAAGGTAGTTTTTCGATTTGTGTTCTCAATTTCAATACGCCTCGCAAGCCAAGCAATGTTACCTCACATTTTAAAAATAGAGATGTAGATGATGGCATTCTGGGAACGGTTAATTTGTTGAGGAACTTAGAGATTTATCCCAACCCTTTGCCGCT
The DNA here is from genome assembly GCA_043777395.1 of Bacteroidota bacterium. Taxonomy (GTDB): domain Bacteria; phylum Bacteroidota; class Bacteroidia; order UBA7662; family JAYWHZ01; genus JAYWHZ01. The sequence goes on along the minus strand of JAYWHZ010000132.1, from coordinate 3,301 downwards.
TGGCGAAGACCTGAACGTTGTGTACGACAATCAAAATGAAACACCGACACCGACGGCAGCAGCCTACGACGTGGTTCGCTTGTATGACATGAACGGACGTTTGGTTATCGACAGAACCGTTGCCAGCCAAAGGCAACAAAGCATACAACTTGGCACGTGTGATTTGCCCAAGGGCATTTACTATCTGCAAATCGACAAAGGCGATGGCAACCGCATCAGCAAACGCATTGCCATAAGGTAGCTTTCGGTTTTTGGATAAATAAAAGACACCTTGTAGGGCAATGATTTTTCAGAACCTTGCAGGGTGTTTTTTGTTGTGTATTTGAAATCTGAAAGGCGTGAATTTTGGCTACAAATTGTTTGTTTTTATGAGATAGAGGGCGATGATTTTTTTGATTAGAAAAATGGATTTTAGCACAATAGAAACGTTTTTATTTTGTGATTTGGTTGTGTGTTTTGAGTTTTAAAAACCCCAAAACCATTGTTTGTGTATTATCCAAAATTTATAAATATATTTGTGCTTTTACCAACACAAACAAAATCCTTTTTTTAAATTTTTTAGACCCAAATAAATTTTTATCTGTGATAATACGCAACCCTCTAAGAAGCCCAAACCGATGAACCCGTACCTGACCAATCACTACATACCGCTTTATTTGATACTTGATAGCAGCCTGCGAGTGGTCGAAAAACACCCTTTTTTTGATGGCTACGCCGCCAAGTCGGACGTTTTTTTGACGCACAAAGACATTCGGCAAGCCGCCAAACAAACGTTTGAAACACATCAGCCAAAGGTCTTAAAAAATGTTGAAACCGATTTTGTGGGCAATAAAAAAACCAATATTACCTTTGACTACATGGCCCATCAAGACCTCGTTTGCTTGGCGTTTGAACCCACAAATACGCTCAAAAAAATTGTAAAAACGATAGAAGACTACCAAACACAAACGCAAAGCCAACAACGCATCTTCACCACAATCATTGACCAAAAAGGCAACATACACTATCAAAGCAAGGGTTTTTTGGTGAGTTTTGGCTACGAAAGCACCGATATGGTGGGCAAAAACATTGTCGAATATCTTTTGCCACAAGCCGCTGCCGTTTTTGAAAGTTACTTTGCAGGTGTTATTTTGAACCAAACCATAGACCAAAAAGATGATTTTGTGCAGATAAAGAAAAAAGATGGCAGCTATGCTTTTGTTAGGTTGCTCAACGTATCGGTGCAAGAAATTGAAGGCACGACTGTGGCAATCATCGAATTTTTTGAGGCTAACAATGAAATTATTCTCAAAAATAATTTGATTGAAACACAACGCCAACTCCTCGAAGCACAAGACCTGACCCAAATTGGAAACTGGGACTACACCCTGGCCACCCAACAACGCTATTGGTCGCCGATGCTCTACAAAATGATGGGCATTGGCGAACAAACATTTGAAAATGAACCCGAAGCCTTTGACCGATTCATCATCCAATCCATTTGCCCAACCCACGTAAAGACCTATCTCGATGCCAGAGACCAAGCCATCAAAACCAAAAAAGAGGCGACTTATTTCTACAAGACAGTCAATCAAAATCAAGAAATTATCTATCTCAAAGAAATTGTTAAACCCAGATTGGACAGCCACCAGAACGTGGTCGGTTTGTATGGAACAACGCAAAACATCACCGAAAGCACCGCCATTCAAGACAAACTACTGGATAGCGAAATACTGTTTAGGCAGCTCATCGATAATTTTCCAAACGGCTCTATCACCATCTACAACACGCAGTTTGAAATTCAATATATTGGGGGCAACGCCCTGAAAAATGAGCATTTTGATGTCAAAACATTGATAGGAAAAACCGCCCACGAAGTCATACCCAATTTTAAAGATTCGCCCACCGAAAAAGCCATTTTACAAACACGCCACACCAAGCAAAACCAAGAATTGGAGATAGCCTACGGCCAAAACACCTATCTGCTCAACCTATCGCCCGTGTTTGATGTCGATAACACGACCATAAAATATATTTCTATCTACAGCGTGCTGGTCAATTCGCTCAAACAAGCCCAACAACGAGCCGAACAACTAAGTACCAACCTCAAAGCCATCGTAGAGGGTTCGCAAGACAATATATTTGCCCTCAACAAACAATACGAATATATTTTGTTTAATGAAAACCACCGCAAGTCTATGCAAGAAGATTACGGCACGGAAGTCCAAATAAATAAAAATATTTTTGAGTGCATCACCGTAGAAGCAGATTTGATACAAGCCAAAAAAGACATAAAACTGCCATTTGAGGGCAAACCTCACACGTCTATCACCGAATATGGAGACCAAAACAGAAACGCAAGGTTTTTTTATGAAACAACGGGATACCCCATCTACGACCAAAAAAATGAACTATCGGGCATTGCTGTCTTTGCAAAAAACATCTCTGAACGGCAAAACCAACAACAAAAAATCATAGACAGCGAAAATAAGCTGCTCGAATCGCAACGGCTGGCACGCATTGGGTCGTGGGAATATTACTTTGAGACCAAAAAAAGAATCTGGTCCGAACAAATCTTTGAAGTACTCGGATTGGACAAAAAACTCATAGACACACCCGAAATATTGAACCGAAAAATCGTCAAAGGCATTCACCCACAAGACCGACACATCTACGACCAATCCATTGACGAAGCACTAAAAAAAGGGCATAGCCACTGCGAACATCGGTTCATAAAACCCGACAAAACGGTTATCTATCTCAATGTTATAACCCAAAAAATGCTCTCCAAAAACGGCGACACAGTGGGTTTGTATGGCATCATTCAAGACATCACAGCCATCAGGCTTGCCGAGCAGCACACACGCACACAAAAAGAATTTTATGAAACAATACTCAACAATATCACCGCCGACATTGCCATTCTTGACCATAATTTTAAATACATTTTTGTGAACCCACAAGCCATAAAAAACGAAAAGGTAAGACATGAAATCATTGGCAAAACAGATTTTGAATGGGCAGCACTCAGGGCAATAGACCCCAGCGTAGCCCACCAAAGACTCGAAAAATTTAAAAAGACAAACAAAACGAAAAAAAGCCTCCAATGGGAAGAGATTATCCAAAAACCAAAAGATAAAACCGCCACATACCACCTGAGAACCATCGTGCCGGTGCTGGACGAGCAGACCAAACTCGTGAACTACTACATCGGCTATGGTTTGGACATTACCCAACGGATCATGGCTGAACAAACACTCGAAAAAACAAACAAAATACTCGAAAGGCAAAATAAATTTCTCAACGACTTTGTGTTCAGCAT
>JAYWHZ010000131.1:0-3778 GCA_043777395.1 Bacteroidota bacterium | reverse complement strand
TTTGAATATTATTTATTTGGCAATGTCTATACAAAAATTCCACAATTTCTTTTCATTGGGTTATTTCTTTTAATCCATTGTTTAGTCCAAATAGAATTTCTGGGCAAGCCCGAGGCATCTTGCCCGAAGTGTGTGCAAAACGCATTGTGGCGGCGAGCAACGCCAATCGAAGAGAAGTCTATATAGGCAAAGCAGAAGTTTGGGCTTTGAGATTGAGATATTATTTCCCAGATTTTATAGACAGATTGATAAGAAATCGAGTAAAATTGGAGCAATAGCTGTCCAAAAAATGCTTTATTTTTTTATGGCTTGATACACCGTTTCCAATATATCAGTTCGGGTATTCATTTGAGCAAGTTTGTTGGGTTCGGTGTTTGGGTGTACACGGTTTGACAAGAACACAAACACCAAATCGTGGTCGGGGTCTATCCAGATGTAAGTTCCCGTAAACCCCGAATGCCCAAAACTGCGAATTGAGGCTGATTTTGCCGTTGGGTTTTTCTTGTCGTTGGGGTCGTCGGTGGGTCTCTCAAATCCTAAGCCTCGGCGGTTGTTGGGGTATTGTTTTTTGGTAAAATTTTGAATCGTTTGGCGGCTTATAAACTCTTGGCTGGCATACGTTCCGTTGTTTAGGAGCATGTTGCCCACACGAGCCACGTCGTTGGCAGAGCCAAACAAGCCAGCATGTCCCGCCACGCCACCGAGCATAGCCGCAGCCGGGTCGTGAACGTAGCCTCGAAGGGTTTGTTTGCGAAAAACCAAATCGTTTTCGGTTGGTGCTATATACCTGACGTTGAGCCGATTGATGGGCAGATAGCCGATTGATTGGACACCCATTGGGCGGTAAAAATTATTTTCGACATAGATATTGAGTGGCGTTTGGGTCAATTGTTCCACGATTTGCTGCATGAGAATAAGACCCAAATCGCTGTATAAAAACGAGCCTCTGCCCGTTATGGGCGACTCTGCAATGCGTTTGAAAATGGTGTCTTTGTAGGTGTCTTTGAGGTAAAGATTTTTAGCAACTTGTGTGCCAAAACCTGCTTTTTTTGTGGTGTTATATAGCAATGGATTGAGTGCATTATCGCCCAAAAGTGTTTCTTTGTAGTAAGGTATCCACGATTTGAGACCCGCTTGGTGGCTTAAAATTTCTCGGAGGCGGAGGTCGGTTTTGTTGGTGTTTTTAAATTGGGGCAGATAGAAAGACAATGAGCTATCGAGGTTTATTTTTTGTTCATCAACGAGTTTCATCACCGCCAAGTTGGTCGATAAGATTTTGGAGACCGAAGCCAAGTCATAGATGGTGCTGTGGTCGATGGCTTGCGTCTTGTCGTAGGTCATAAAACCAAAGTTTCGGGTATAGATAACTTTGTTTTTGACCGAAACCAGCACTTGGCAGCCTGCAAAAGCCGAGTTATCCATCGCTTTTTTGACCAAACTGTCTATCTGCTGCAATTTTATGGACTGGATACCGACGCTTTCTGGGTAGGTATAGGTCAAATTGTTGGTTTGCTTGGTAAAAAGACCTTGTTTGAGCCTCATGTCTGGGTTTACGGTAATGGGAAGTTGCCCCACGATGGCTCTCGACCCAAACAAGGCTTCGGCTGTAACCACATACACGTTGTGGTTGTCTTCGTAGCTGCAAAGTAGATTGCTGGCAAACTGAAAATTTTTGAGGGCATAAGGATTCCCAAATAAAACCAAGGTGAAAGGTTTTTGTCGGTGAAGTTCATTTAAAAATATGATGGCGTTGGTGTCTATGCCAAAATTATTGATGGGTTTTTGGGTGCTTAGATGCACGCCAACAATCAGGTTATCAACGTTTTTGAGTTGGCTGATGAGCGTATCCAATTGGTTTTTGTTTGTGTTTTTATTCCATTCAAAGGCTTGTGTGTTGGCGGCAAACAGAGCAATGCAACTCGGAAAAGTTCCTTGCGAAGGCGTGCCGATGCTCAAAACGCCAAATTTTTTGTCGTATAGTACTTCTTTTTTAAATGGAATGTCGTTGTTGGAGTTGTTAATTAACGTTAAAGCATTGCCATAAATTTCTCTGTTTATGAGGTGATATTTGGCTTGGTTGAGGTCTGCTATCAGGTTTTTTTGGCTTATAGGTTCATATTTTTTGTTTAAGCCTAAATCGTATTTGGCACCCAATATTTTTTTGACGCTTGTTTCTATTTGCTTGTGCGAGAGTATCTTGTTTTTCAGAGCCAGTTCTATTTTTTCAATTGCAAGCACCACGTCGGCGGGGAATAGCAGCACGTCGTTTCCGGCTTTCAGGGCTTCGACTTCGACCACGCCTGCTGGATAAAATTTGGCAACGCCTTGCATGTTGAGTGCATCGGTAAAGATAAGACCTTTGTAGTTGAGTTGAATTTTCATCAAATCGGTTACAATTTTTGGCGAGAGGGTAGAGGCTCTGTTTGGTGTGGAGTCGAGTGCCGGAATGAATAAATGAGCCACCATCACGCTTTGTATCCCAGCGTTGAAGAGTGCTTTGAATGGATAGAGTTCCAGAGTGTCTATTCGGTTTTGGTTGGCGGTGATGATGGGTAGCGTCAGGTGCGAGTCGGCATCGGTGTCGCCGTGTCCCGGAAAATGTTTGGCACACGCCATGACACCATTTTTTTGCAGACCGTTCATGTACGCAATCGCCTTGTCGGCAACGGCATATTTGTCTTCGCCAAAAGACCGAAAATTGATAACGGGGTTGTTGGGGTTGTTATTGACATCGGCAACGGGCGAAAAACTCACGTTTGTACCTACTCGCAGGCATTGCTGTGCCATGGCAGCACCCATTTTTTCTATCAGTTTGTTGTCTGAAATGGCTCCCATAGTCATTTGGTTGGGCATCTTTACGGTATTTTTGAGACGCATCGCCAAGCCATATTCGGCATCCATAGCCACGAGCATCGGTAGGTTCGAGACGGCTTGAAGTTGGTTGAGCCAATCGACTTGCCGCTCGGGTGTGCCACGCATAAAAATTATGCCGCCAATCTGATGATTTTTGACCAAATCGACCATCGTATCCTTAAACAATTCGTTGCGTTCGCCCCAGATAGGCATCATAAACAGTTGGCTGATGCGTTGCTTTGGCGAAAGTGCTTTGTAGGTCGAGTCTATCCAAGCGTTTCGGTTCAGTTCTCGGCGTTTGCGTTCTTCGTCGAGCTGTTTTTGTTCAAAAAAATGATTTATCGACGGCACAATAGACGAAAAACTGCTGATGCCAACAAGAATGAATACAAACGAGGTGAAATATATTTTTTTGGAAAACTGCATGTTTGATGACTTATTGAGAATAAAAAATATTTTTTTGAAAAATGATTTAGCCACAAAGATACGATAAATATGGTTTGCCAACACACAAAAATATTCCGTTGTCAGGTCTCATTTTGTACCAAAGGCGTTGAGTTAAAAACACACCAACCCACAGAAAAATGGTCAATAAAATGGTTTTTGGCAAAACATGAAAATTAAAACGTATATTTGCAACATTGTTTCAAAAATATTTATTTTTAAACACAAAAAAATTGACTTGCTCGCTTAAAAAATATGTCCTTATTGGCGTACTCATGCTGTTGGGTTGTGGCTCAAATACGGTTTTGGGTCAGATTTGTGTGTGGTCTGTTTCGGGTCAAATCGTAGATAAAAACACCCAAAAACCACTTCAATTTGCCACTATCTACCTTCCAAATCTCAAAAAAGGCACGACCAGCGACGAAAAAGGCTATTTCAAACTCAGCAAACTCTGCAATGGGCTTCATGTCGTATCCATTTC
>JAYWHZ010000130.1:0-3788 GCA_043777395.1 Bacteroidota bacterium | reverse complement strand
CACAAGGACCCGACGCTCCCGATCTTTCTATCAGAGAACTCGACCAAGAACTCATCATAAGTATGGACAGCAAAGCGTCGTCAAACAACTATCAGTTGAGATACAAAGAAGTGGACCCGTTGATAGATGCCATCGTCAGAGGTACAAAAGACAGTGCGCAAGCGTTTTTCTACTTTCAAGGCTTCAAGGTCTATCAGCTCGCTGAATCCAACGTAACAACAGGTGAATTAGACGACTTGGATAGGTCTCGTTTGGTGTTTCAATGCGATATAAGAGATACGGTTAAAACCATTGTCAATTATATATTTGATGCCGAATTGGGCATCAACATACCAAAAGTAGAGGTAAGAAATGCACAAAACTCGGGTATCAACCTTTCTTTTAAAGCCACCCAAGATGCTTTTTCAACCCTTGCATTGGTCAATCATAAAAAATACTACTACTTGGTGGTTTCTTATGGACACAATGCCTACAAAACCAATTTGCTTCCTTATTTGGCAGGTCGTGATAACATCAGAACCTACACCGCAATACCTCACAAAACAGAACCTGATTTTGGTGGTCTAATTATGAATGCCAAATACGGCGACAGACCAGAAGTTACACGCATCTCGGGTCAAGGCAACGGTGGTTTTGCGTTGGAACTCACCGAACAAAGTGTGCTTGCAGCACTTTCACCTCCAAGATATTCGGCTGGGAGCCAACTCACTTACAAAGCAGGTTTCGGTCCATTAGATTTGAGAGTCATTGACCCCGTTGCCATCAAGCCGTTAGACTATACGCTATCGTTCTATAAAACCAATCCAACCAACACTGCGGCAGCATCGGATAGTTCTGCACGTTGGTATTTGACCAATAGTGGCTCGGCTACCGATACACTGTTTTCAGATAACATTTTTACCAACAACGAACAAGTTCTTAGAAATAAGGTCGGAGGTAACAACACAGGACTTGTACTTCGTGTAAATGGAACAGTAAAAAATCCGGGTTCAGGTGCTGGAAATGCTGCCATCAAAGGCGAGGTCATTGCTTCATCGCTTGAATATCAGAATTCGACCAACAGATGGCTCAATTTCTGGGCTGACGCAGACGATGTAGAGCAAGCACCAAACAATTGGATTTTGTCGGGTATTAAAAGCAATGGCACCAAACCCGATATGTCGAGCGGACCCGACCCAGAGAGCGTTTATGAGGGCATCAATAAACTCCCGACGATATTTGCAGGGCTGCAAAATCTAACTCAGACAGGCGGAACTTGGGCACCATATCGATTTACCGATTGGCGACCAGGTATGCCTGGACTCACAGCCTTAGGTACGCCAATAGGCACCAATACCAATTTGTTGGCTGAGGTATTTAGCGTTGATGTTGTTTTTACATCAGATAAATCCAAATGGACTCGTTCTCTCGTGCTTGAAATGGGTGAAAATCCAACTCAAAACATTGGCAACCAAATTAAAAATCGTGCCAGAAAAAGCCCTTCGGTAAACAAAGAAGGACAGCCTGACGGCGAGGGCATTGGTTTAGGTTGGTTTCCGGGTTATGCCATCAATATTGAAACAGGGCAACGCCTCAACATCAGCTTTGGCGAAGAAAGTAGTGCATCACTCAATGAAAACGGTAAAGATATGTTGTGGAACCCAACGAGCAAGGTTACTTTTAGTCCAACCGACCCGGCAAACTTCCAATTGGGTGGCAAACACTATCTATACGTCATGAAAACCCCTTACGACAGTGCAAAAGCGTTTCAAAGGCTGCTAACTATCCCAACACCCGATTTTCCTCTGAATACGGCTGCTGCTTTGCGCACCGGCTTCTACCCAAGAGTGATGTGGGTTAGTATGCCATTCCTACGTCAAGGTTCTGCATTAGACCCCAACACCATCGTTCCACCAGGGGCAGATGTTAAGGTCAAAATTAGAGTAACGAGGGCTTTTGGAAAATTCAGAGCAGGTGCAACGTCGGTTAATAATGACAACCCTCGATATACGTTCAACACCAAGTCGCTGGGACCTATTACCAAAGACCTGCCTACGGCTCAAAAAGCATTAGACATCATCAAGGTTGTGCCAAACCCTTATTATGCCTACTCGCAATATGAAACCAGTCAATTGGATACCCGCATCAAGGTTACAAACCTGCCTCAAAAATGTACATTGAGAATCTATAACTTAGAAGGTACCTTAATCCGTACACTCCAAAAAGACAACGAAATCACCTCTATCGATTGGGATATGAACAACCAAGCCCGGATACCAGTATCGGGTGGCTCATACATCATACATATTGAAGCACCAGGCATTGGCGAAAAAATAGTCAAATGTTTTATCGTCTTACGTCCAACCGACTTTAGCAATTTTTAATCAAGAAAGGAACTTTTATGAAAAAAATATTTAGAAATATAGTAATAATGACCCTATTGGTTGGGGCTTCAATGCCTCACCAGATGGTCTATGCAGGCAATCCCGACCGTGCAGGGCAAGCAGGCGCACCCCAACTCCTGATGAACCCTTGGGCTCGCCAAACAGGTTGGAACAGCTTGAGTACGGCTTGTGTATCGGGTTTGGAAGCCGAACGCATCAATGTGGCAGGCATGGCTTTTGACCCCAAACTGCGTACCGAAGTGGCTTTGGCAAGAACACAATGGCTCAAAGGCACCGACATCAGCATCAATGCTTTGGGTATTGCCCAACGCATCAGCGAATCGGCTGTTTTGGGTTTCACGGTTGTGCAGATGAGTTTGGGCGATTTGCCCGTAACGACCGAGAACCAGCCCGACGGCGGATTGGGAACTTTTAGTCCAAAATTTACCAACATTGGTATTTCGTATTCCAAAGTGTTTTCAAAACGTATCTATGGTGGTGTTACAGGACGTATTGTGAGTGAGGGCATTGCCGATGTCAAATCGACGGGCTTTGCACTCGATGCGGGCATTCAGTATGCGACGGGCAAGTATAACCAGACAAAATTTGGTATTTCGCTTCGCAATGTAGGTTTGCCGATGCGTTTTTCGGGCGACGGTTTGGCTGTTCAGGGTCAAATCACGGGCGATAAAATCAACCTCACGCTCCAACAACGCTCCGAACGTTTTGAGCTGCCTTCGTTGATGAATATTGGTATGTCTTACGACTTTTTGTTTGCCGAAAAAAAGGATATTAAGGTAACACTTGCTGGAAACTTCACGTCCAATTCATTTACCAAAGACCGTTTTGGTGTTGGTGCTGAATTCAACTTCAAGTCGTTTTTTATGGTTCGTGCTGGTTATTCTTTGGAGACCTCGAAGGCTAAGATTGAAAACACGACCAATGCCTACACGGGTTTGGGTGCTGGTGCTTCGGTCGATATTCCTTTGAACGGCGAAAAAGGCACTCGTTTTGGTGTAGATTATTCGTATAAGCCAACCAATTTTTTTGGTGGCACGAATGTTTTAGGCATCAAACTGTCTTTGTAGGTTGAATTAAAAAAATAAGTTATTAGTTGTTATAAAAGCCTTGTGGTTTCTGATTGTGTCGGAAGCTGCAAGGTTTTTTTGATGATTGGTGTTTGGTAAAGATTAAAATGAAACAAATTTGTAAGTAAAAAAACTTTTATTTTACTTATGAATTAAAGCATTAAAGACCAAAAAAGATTAAAGATAAACCCATGAAAAAAATACATCTTATTATTGAAAGAGAATTTATGAGTAGAGTTCGGAGCAAGCAGTTTATCCTTTCTACATTGCTCACGCCCGTGTTGCTGCTTTTGTTGGGTGTGCTGCCGGTTTGGATTGGAAGCCTATCAAATGAAAA
>JAYWHZ010000129.1:0-3796 GCA_043777395.1 Bacteroidota bacterium | reverse complement strand
TTTTATCAACGATACCTTGTCGCTCGCCAGTTTTGTAGGGCAAACGGTTCGTATTCGCTTTGTAGCCACCGCCAATGGCATGCCAAACAACGAATTTACGGTTCACATTGACAACGTGGGATTGCTCTGCAACCAAACCACAAACACCAAAAACCAACCCGGCAACACCCAAAAAACAAACTGTTGGTTTGTAGCCTCGACCCACAGCCTGACCATCGAAACCGCACTATCTGGTTTGGCAATCGTCAGGCTCACCGACGCAGCGGGGCGTGTGGCATTCAGCAAATCGATTGCCTTAGAAAACCATTTGCCCGTGTCTATCCTATTGCCCACAAACCTCAAAGGCATCTATGCAGCGTCTGTGGTGCTTGACAATCAATACATCGTAAATAAAAAAATAATCATTGAATAAAAAGCAAGGTTTTAGTTTAATAATATCCACTTTGTATCCATCGACACCATGAAACGAACCATCTACGAACAAAAAAGCCATTGGAAACGCTGGCTGCTCTTGGCTGCTTCGCTCATTGTACTGGCTTCGCTGTTTTATACCAACAAAATAGCATCTGACATTGCCCAACAAGAACGAACAAAAGTGAAACTCTGGGCTAAGGCACAAAAAGAAATCAGTTCAGGCGTTTTAGATGAGCAAAACCTCTCGTTTGTGTTTGAGATAATCCAAAGCAATGACAATATTCCCGTCGTTTTGACCGACAAACAAGACAATGTCCTTGCCTATCTCAACCTCGACTCGGGCAGAGTCAGCAGAGACCCAAACTATCTCAAACACCAGATAGCCTTGATGAAATCGCAAAACGAACCCATTCTCAACGATTTGGGGCAAGGTTTTGTAAATTATATCTACTATCGAGACTCCGACCTGCTCTACGAACTTCGCTACTATCCTTATATTTTGGCAAGCGTCGTCTTTATTTTTTTGGGCATCGCCTATTTTGCTTTTAGCACCTCCCGACGCTACGAACAGGATTTTGTGTGGGTCGGTATGGCAAAAGAAACGGCTCACCAACTCGGCACGCCCATCTCGTCGCTGATGGGTTGGAACGAATACCTCAAAATGATTGCACCAGAATATGCCGAGATGAACACCGAGATAGCCAACGACGTTCAACGCCTGCAAATCATTGCCCAGAGATTTTCAAAAATCGGCTCCGAACCCGAACTCCAAACCCTTGTGCTTCAAGAGGTCATGCGAAATGCCATTGCTTACATGCAAATCCGCTCGCCAAAAAACGTGTCGTTTGAAGTTAAAATGCCCGAGATAGACATCGAAACACGCATCAACGAGCCGCTTTTTGGCTGGGTAATAGAAAATTTAATTAAAAATGCACTCGATGCCATGGCGGGAAAAGGCGTTCTAACAATAGAAATATTGGAACACAACAAAGGCGACAGGGTGTTTATTGACCTTTCGGACACGGGAAAAGGCATTGCACCAAAAGACTTTGAACGTGTGTTTAAACCCGGATTTTCGACCAAAAAAAGAGGTTGGGGACTTGGGCTGACGCTCGCCAAACGCATCATAGAAAACTACCACAAAGGCAAGATAACCGTCAAAAACTCCGAAATGGGCAAAGGCACCACGTTTAGAATTCAACTGCCTTTGATGGATTAAGGGCGAGAGTTTGACTCCGAAACCAACAAGGTATCGATGGCTTCTATCGGCACTTCGACATCGACAATGGCATCGCCCATACCCCTCAACAAACTGAAAAAAAGTCTGTTGTGGCTGTTTTTTTTGTCTTGAACCAGATAGGGCAGCAAATCATTTAAACTAAAATGATAACCATCGATAACGGCTTTAAAATATTTATAAATCATTGAATTGCAATATATTAACGCTTCATAATTTAAGATACCCAGTTGGTTTGCAAGTTTGTTTTCGAGCCACATACCGACCGCAATCGCCTCGCCATGGAGCAGCGGTTTGGGGTGATTTTTGAGCGAAAAACCCTCGATGGCATGTCCCAATGTGTGTCCGTAGTTGAGTTGTTTTCTCACAGAGCGTTCGTAAAAATCTTGGGTTATCAAATTTATTTTTACGGCGACTATTTTTTTTATGAACTCAATATCCCAATTGCTTTTGAGCGACAAATCAGCCATCTGGTCGTGTGCCAAATCCGAAATAAGTATGTGTTTTAAAGCCTCAGCCAAGCCATTATCGAAGTCTCTTTTGGGCAATGTATCTAAAAAAATGGGATTGATGACGACCATTCTGGGTTCAAAAAAAGTGCCGACCACGTTTTTGATGCCTTCAAAATTGATGCCTGTTTTGCCGCCAACCGACGCATCGACCATTGCCAAAAGCGACGTTGGTATTTGGACACAGTCTATGCCTCGCTTGTAGGTCGAGGCAGCAAAAGCACCCATATCGGTCAGTACGCCGCCGCCCAAATTGACGAGCAACATTTTTCTATCACATTGAAAATCAATTAATTGAGACCATATTTTTTGTATAGTCTGGATAGATTTATGCTTTTCGCCGTTGGGTATGCGTATTATGTGGTCAAAAATATTGGGCAACAAAGGCAGGCAAAATTTTTGGGTATTCTGGTTGACCAACACAACGGTTTGGCTGTATTGTTGGGTTGCTATCAGGCTTTTTAGTGCCACAAAATCCTTGCCCGATTCAAAGATTGTGGCGTTCTGTGGCTTGGTCATTTGGGTTGGGTTTGCTATTTGGGGTTGGCAATGTGAGCGCAAATGATGCTGCCTGCTATGGCTACGTTGAGCGATTCGGCTTGCCCCAAGCGTGGAATGGAGATTTGGGTGTCGATAAAAGGCATGAGTCCATCAGAAATGCCTTTGCCTTCGTTTCCCAGAAGCACGATGCCTTTGCCCTCAAACTTGGTTTGATAGAGGCTTTGCCCCTTGGTCGTTGTGCCAAAAATGGGTGTTTGGTAGGCTTTTTTAAGCGATTTGAGGGTGTCTTTGAGGTCAACGGTATCTACTTTGACCCTAAAAATAGAACCCATCGTGGCTTGAATGGTCTTTGGGTTGTAGAGTTCTACGCAGTTTTCGCTACACAAGATGCCTTTTATGCCAAACCAGTCGGCGGTTCTGATGAGTGTGCCGAGGTTTCCAGCGTCTTGAATGCCGTCTAAGGCGAGTATAAAGCCCGTATCCCAATTGTTGAGGTCTATGGTGTTGGCTTGCATTTTGACGATGCTCAGCACCTGCGGCGGCGTTTCCATCAGGGAGAGGCGTTTGAGTTGGTCGTATTTGACTTTGACCACAAAAGCGGCATCGAGTGTTTCTAAAATTTCGGCATCGGCTTGCTCCAAAAACGCTTCGGTGGCGTAGATGCTCTCTATCTCGTAGTCTGAATAGAGGACTTCTCTTAGTATTTTTTCGCCTTCGATGATGAATAATTGGTGGTCTTTGCGGTATTTTTTTTGCTGCAATGAGGTGATAAACTTAATCTCGTTGTTGGTGAGCATCTATTTTTGTGTTAAATGAATTGGATTGAAAGCGATTTGGGCATCAAAGGTAACAAAAATTCACCGAACACATTTTATAATCGCTTAACAACACGCCAAGAGCAACGATTGAACCCACGATTTTTGGTATAGAATGTATTGGAAAGCCTTAAATTTATGGATAATAAAAATAAAATTTGGCGTATAAATAAAAAGGTGTATTTTTGTAGGCACTAATAAGTACAAACATTAAACTATACTATTGAATTAACCTCTACACCAACAACCATTGCACGGCATCAGTGTGCCGTCTAAACAAAGATAACAATCCATTTTTGGCTACAAAAATCGTTCCCAAA
>JAYWHZ010000128.1:0-3797 GCA_043777395.1 Bacteroidota bacterium | reverse complement strand
GTCCTATTTCTTTATATTCGGCAAAGGCATCGGGGTGAATAAATTCGGCTACTTCGATGTGCATTTTGGTGGGTTGTAGGTATTGACCGAGTGTGAGTACATCGCAGCCGTTTTCTACCAAGTCGTTCATGGTTGCTACGACTTCTTGTTTGGTTTCGCCCAATCCGAGCATGATACCCGATTTGGTTCGCAAGCCGTGTGCTTTTGTTCGGCGTATTTGTTCGAGGCTTCGGTCGTATTTGGCTTGCGGTCTCACGAGTCTGTATAGGCGTTGGACGGTTTCCATGTTGTGCGACACCACGTCTGGTTTTTGGTCAATGATGGTATAGAGGCATTCCCAAATGGCTTTTACGTCGGGGATTAATGTTTCGATGGTTGTGTTGGGGTTTTTAGTTTTAATGGCTTTGATGGTTTCAGCCCAGATAGCGGCACCTTTGTCTTTGAGTTCGTCTCTATTGACAGACGTGATGACGGCATGTTTCAAGCCCATGAGTTGTATGGCTTGTGCCACCCGTTGGGGTTCGTCGGTGTCGAGTTCGGTGGGTTTTCCAGTAGCAACGGCACAAAAAGAGCAGCTTCGTGTGCATACATTGCCCAAAATCATGAAGGTAGCCGTGCCAGCACCCCAACATTCGCCCATGTTTGGGCAGTTTCCGCTTTCGCAGATGGTGTGTAGTTTATAGGTTTCTACGAGTTTGCGAACGGCTTTGTAGTTTTCGCCCGTGGGCAGTTTTACTTTGAGCCACGAGGGTTTGGTGCGTATGGGTTTGATGTTGTCGTTCATGGGTGCAGATGTGTTGGTGTTTGTTGTGTATCGTAAAACGAGTTCAAAATTACGATTATTTTACGAATGAATTTTATTAATTGTCCCAAATATAAATTTTATTTGCTTTTGGCAAAGAAGCTAAACATCGAGTGTCCATATCGGCGTTGGTCAAACAGGCATTGGGTTGCTTGGGCATCAAACTGTGTTGTGGCTGGGTGTTCGACGATGAGCCAACCGTTTTGGGCAAGCCATTTGTTTTCAAATATCTGGTTTGGTATCGTGCGGAGTTCACTGTGGTGGTAAGGTGCATCGGCAAATATAAGGTCAAATGGTGTGTTGGTGTTGGGCTTGGCAATGAGTTTGAACACATCGGCTTTTTGGGTAATGATTTGCCGCAGGTCGAGCATCTGGGCGGTTTCTTTTACAAACTGCAAGCACCTCACGTTGGTGTCTATTGCCAGCACGTTTTTGGCACCTCTCGATGCAAATTCGAGGCTAATGTTTCCGATTCCAGCAAAAAGGTCGAGTACAGATAGCGTCTCCATGTCGATTTCGTTGGTCAGGATATTAAACAAGGCTTCTTTCGATTTATCGGTTGTAGGTCTTATGGGCAGATTGTTTGGCGGGTTGATGGTTCGCCCTCTGTGCGTGCCTCCTATTATTCGCAAGCGAGTAGGCTCATGAGTGAAAAATGTTGGTGTGCAGACACGTCTTTGAATGCAGGGTCGTATTTGAGGTAAGGTATCTGTTTGATGAAGTTCACTTTTTGAAAATATTGTTTGATTTGCGTGTGGAGGTCGTCGTTGTTCGAGATGTTGCCCATCAGGTTGATTGGGGTCGTGGCGGTGTCAAAGTCAAGTTCTTGACATATCAGAGCCAGGAAATAAACCAAGTCTGTGTCGGCGTGTATGTCGTAGGGGTTTGCAAGCAATAACTTTCCATTTTGGAGTGCTATCACGTCGGCACTACCCATTCTGACATTGACAAAAAGATGGGTTTGGGTGTCTTGTTGATAAACGAACAGCAACGTTTCTATGAGCGATGTGTAGGCGTGTTGTATTGTGGTGTTGGCAAAAACAGTGTTGGCGGTGCCGTTTGGCAGGCTATAAATGTTTTGGGCGTTGAGTAGTTTTAGGGTATCTCCAAATATTTGGTCGCCGCTGGCAATGGTCTTGTGTTGGGTTTCGAGCAGTTCTCTGTCGTTGCCAAAAAAATAGTATTGGGCTGGAACGAGGACGAACTTGGATGCATAAAAATGAATTTTGATGCTTTCAATGCGTTGGTATCTGGCAAGGTCGCCGTGCATCAAGTCTGCCACAATGCTTGGGATTTGGCTCGGTTGGAGCGGTGTGTCATACGCAATTTCGTAGAGAGACACGAGGGTTGTGTTGCTCCTATCCATCACCGCCACAGCATAGCCACAGAGGTCTATCTCTATGGCTACTTGGTAGGACTTGTGATGGCTCGAAACATCAAATTTTTTACTTTTGATATTGACGGTTTTACTTTTCCCAGTTTCCTGCAATGTTTGCATCAGTCATTGAACCCACTTTTAGGATATTCATTTGTTCGGTTTCACGTTTGGTCGGTGCCGAGTCTCTGCATTCAAACACTTGGACTTTGACCCCGTTTTTAACAATTTCGCCTGCATCTAATATAAATTCTGCTTTGCCATCGGATAGCGGTATAAAACGCAACTGGTCGAAAGGCACTTTAAGCATTTTTTGCAAAGAGTCTTTGATGGGTATCACGATGGTTTCACGCTTGACGACCTGCGAACTGTCGTCGGGGTTGCCAATGACTTTTATGACCGTAAACTTGCCGTTGTTGAGTACATAAGCCAGCGAGTCAAAACTTTTGGCAAACGACCCGACCGACTCTCGGTAGGCGAGTTGTGCCGTGCGTATGTCTTTGAGGCGAGCCACCACTTCGGCACGTCGGGCTTTGACGGTACTTTCGTCTCTGACTTCGGAGGCGATAGATTCGTACATCTCGTAGCTCAGATAGCCCACCACGAGCAGCAAGACCACAGAAATATAGTTGCGTGCTTGGGGTGTTTTTTTAATTACGACTGTGATGATAAACGTCAGTAAGAACGCACCGACAACCAATGCCGCCAAGATAATAAGAAATTGATTCATATGTTTGTATTAATTATAATTTAGTGAATAAGTGTCGCTTGGTCTGGCTCAAAATGGGTTTAAAAACCGCTAAAAGTTTGGCAGATTGAAATTTGATGCAAATAAACAAAAAATTATTGGTAGTTTGGTATCTATTGGTTTTTTTGATTAAAAAATGGAGGCAACGGTTACTTTCCAATCCCTCGAAGTTCATAAACTGCCCTTGGGTCGGGCAAGCAAATTGACTTATAGCAACAATTTAACCAGATAGCACCCATTTTGGTTAAATTTTATCTCAAAAAAATATTTTATGCAATAATTATAGCGTTTTACTGTATATTTGAAAATCAATTGTTTCTATTAAATCCACCGAAATCAAAATCAATCAAATGAAAAAAATCTTTGTCATCTTCCTTTTCTTTGTTGCATTCAATTGTACCCTTTTGGGTCAAACCACACCCTGCAACGACCCCTTAGAACCCAACAACACCGCCACAACCGCCACTGCCATTGTCGGTTTGCCCTATACCTCGCCGCCAGCCTGCCTATTGGCAAATGCTAACGACGAAGACTGGTTCAGTTTTTCGGCTATGGGAAGGTCATTTCGCATCAAAGCACGACTTTTTGCATCTGGCATCACCAACAATGGTGCTTACACACTGACCATCGCCACCGCAAGTGCCACAAGTTTGGTCATCAACACAAGCTCGGTCGGTGGTTCAAACACCGATACCTATCTCGAACTATACGACAGCACAGGTACATCACGCTTGGCATTTAATGATGATTTTGGTGGAACATTTTTCTCTCAAATCAATTACAATGCCAATCAAGGTTTTATTTCCATCTTGCCAGCCAACGCCCAAGTTGCCAACACAGCAGGCACAGCCAGTTTTAATGTAGCCACCAAT
>JAYWHZ010000127.1:0-3814 GCA_043777395.1 Bacteroidota bacterium | reverse complement strand
TTTCTACCGTCCAGATATTTCTAATTTCGACGGCATAATGGTTTTTGAAATCTATGATTTTGGATACGGGTTCTGCCAGTTTTTCAATGATTTTGTAGGAGCCTTTGTTTGGTCCGGGCATATACAATTTGGTTAGCGAGTCGTGTTTGGCGAGTATTTTTTTGGGTTCGAGTTGTTTGGGCGAGGTGTATTTGTATTCATAAAAAAATAGGTTCAGGTCTTTGTCGGCTGCATAAGAGCGTACAAACCACACGATGCCATTGTTGTGGTAGTTGAGTTGGTAGTCGTTTGGCAGTGAAATGGTGAGTCCAAAGTCTTTTTTCAATATTTTTTGCCCATCGGTGTTGGGTTTGAGCATTTTTAGTCGGGCAGCCAACCGTTGTTTTTCGAGTGTGGTAAATAGATAAAGAAAATCATTTTGTTTGGCAATTATCTTGTTGGCGAGTTCAAGTTGGTTGTTTGAAAATAAGAATATTACTTTTTGATTTTTTGCCCATACGTTGTCCGTTGCAATGTAGAATTGACTTTTATCTTTATTTTGTTTTAGGTTGTTGATGGTTTCTTGCCCCAAAATTTTGGTTATGATTTGGGTCGTGGGATTATTTTGAGAGAGCGAAGTGATAAAAATAATGTTTTTGTGAAACCGTGTCAAACCTCTAAATCCGCTGGGTTCTATCTGTTTGAGCGAAAAATAGGGTTCGGGTTGTGGCAGGCAAGGTTGCTCTTGGCTCAGGGCTATTTTGAGTGCCACGCCTGCGGTGTCTTGCCACGTGATAGAGTCTGTTACGACGTATATCTCGCCGGGTTTACCCGTGGCATCTCTCATAAAAAGGTTGTTTGATGAGGGTGTGTTGGGCAGAGAATTTTTTTTGCGTTGCTCCAAAAAAAAGATTAGACCCACGACGCACGCAAGTCCAATGACACAAATGATGATTGTATTTCGTTTCATAAATCTTTGACAGTGGCAATTCTGATTCAGTGGTGTTTTATTTCAAAAAAGATTAACCTGCAATGATTTTAAGTTTCATGCCCGGTCTCACTCGGTCGTCTTTGAGCCTATTGATGCGTTTGATGTCTGAGGCACTCACACGAGGAAATTTGCTTGCGATAGACAGCAGCGAATCGCCACTTCTGACGGTATAGTATGTATAATCGCCCCTCAAATTTTCGGATATAACACCCGATTGGACGGCTGCACTGGACTCGCTGGCATTCGTTTCACCTTTCTTGGCGTAATATTCACGTTGAGACTGCGGCACATAGATGGTCAGCGTTTGCCCTGTGCGGAGCGTGTTGTCGGCAATGTTGTTCCAGCGTTTGAGGTCTGAGGTGCTGCAATCGAACAATTGGGCTAATCGGGCAAATTTGTCGTTGGTCTTGACAGTATAGACAATACTCGAAATGCCGTTTTCTTCCGAAAAAAGGTTCATATCGGTTCGATATTTGGAACCCAAAAACTTGGAGGCAAACTGCTGCGTGCTGCTGTCTGTTCGTGCCAAAGCATAGATGCTTGTTTCACGTTGGCGAAAGAGATTGACTTTGTCGTAGGGCAAGGCGAGGTTAAACACTTGGTTGTTTGAGGGAATAAAACCATGTTTGAATATGGCATTGATGGCTCTCAATTCGTTTTCGGTCATGCCTATTTGCTCTGCCACAACCTTGATGCTCAGCGGTCCTCTCACCTTGACGGTGTCGAGCGTCAGGGGCAGCGATGTGCTGCTTTGGGCGTTGAGGTTGTGTTCGTCGGCATAGCTCATGATGTAGGCAACGGCGATAAATGAGGGTACATAGCCTCGAGTTTCGGCGGGCAGGGCGTTGTATATTTCCCAATAGGTTTTTCCGCCTGTGATGCGAATGGCTTTATTGACGTTTCCAGCACCACAGTTGTAGGCGGCGAGTGCCATCATCCAATCGCCAAAAATATCGTGTAGGTCTTTGAGGTGTTGGGCGGCGGCACGTGTCGAAAGGTAAATATCTCTTCGGTCGTCGATAAAAAAATCTTCATCTAAGCCATACATTTTGCCTGTTGAGGGTATGAATTGCCAGAGTCCGGCGGCGTTTGCCCACGAGACGGCGTTTGGGTTGAGCGACGATTCGACGATAGAGAGGTATTTGATGCAAGTGGGAACGCCTTCTTCGGCTAATATTTTTTCGTAGATGGGAAAGTAGGTCTGCGAGAGTTTTAAGGCTCTTTCGGCAACATCACGGCGGCGTTTGGCATACATTTCGATGTAGCTCACCACGATGTTATTGTAGTCTAAGGGCAAATCGGTGGGAATATTTTTGATACGCAAGGCATAGACGCTCGGCGGATAGCTCGGCACGAGGTTGTTGGTAAACCCATATTGGTCTAAGTTCCAGAGGTTGGGCGGCGTTTCGTTGAGTAGAGTATCTATTGGCTCGGTTTGGTCTTGTGCCGACACGCCAAAAGGGCAATATACCACACACAATAGAGCAAGGATTATGATTTGGGTTATTTTTAGCATTGGTGTTGGGCGTAGGTTGGTGTGTGTGTCATAGGTGGAGTATGGTTTGTTGTTGTTTGCATTTGAGTGTTTGGGATGTAAAATTAAACATATTTATTGAAAGGCAACTTAAAATCATGTATTTTTAATGTAAATAATCTATTTTTTGGTTCTAATTGTCTTAGACTTGCTTGTATTTTATTTTATTTATGACATTAAACAAAATTTTTTGTTTTTTGGGTTTGTATCAATACAACTGCTTTTATGCACAAAAACTATGCCTCAATAAAAACCTTCTAAAAGTCTTGCCGTCCAGTTTTGGTTATAAATGAACAAAAGAACTAATCTTGGGGTTAATTTAATATTTGGACGTAAATTTACGGTCTTTTATAGCCCAACACACCCATAAATAGACCTTTCGAGTGAATAAAATAAAAGTTGCCTTGGTAGGCAATCCAAATATAGGAAAAACATCGTTATTTAATGCCCTGACGGGTTTGAACCAGAAAGTGGGCAATTTTGCGGGTGTAACGATAGAAAAACGCAGCGGCTTCGTAAAAATAGATGCCCAAACCCAATTAGAAATCATCGATTTGCCCGGCACATACAGCATCGCCCCCAAATCGCTCGACGAGCAGATTGTGTTTGATGTCTTGGCTGATGCCAACAACGAATCGCACCCCGACGTGGTCGTTATGTTGGCTGATGCCAGCAATTTGAAACGAAATTTGTTGTTTATCACCCAGATTATAGACCTGCATTTGCCTGTGGTCTTGTGTCTCAACATGATTGATGTAGCCCACAAAAACGGTTTGATTATTCACTATCTCGACTTGGAGAAGGAGCTCAACGGCATCAAGGTCGTAGCCACCAACGCCCGAAAACAGCAAGGCATCGAAGATTTGAAGCAAGCCATTTTGCAGACCTACCGCAAGGATTTTGACAAGCAAGAAGTTTTTATTGCCGACACGCCGCCCAACCTGCTCGCCGACGTTCGGCAGCGGCTCGGGCTTGCCAACGAATATACGGCGTTTCAAATCCTTCAAAGTTTTGAGACGGCTATGTGGCTTTCTGCGGAGCAAAAAAACGAGTTGAGAGCCATCAATGCCCAATCCAACATCGATTTTGGCAAACTCCACGCCCTCGAAACCATCAACCGCTACCAACGCATTGCGGGCATCATGAGCCGAACCATCCAACGCATTTCTGAACCACCAAAACAGACGATTACCAAACGGATAGACAAAATATTAACGCATCATTTTTGGGGTTATGTGTTTTTTTTAATGATTTTGACGCTTATGTTTCAAGCGATCTACAACTGGGCTACCTACCCAATGGATTTGATA
>JAYWHZ010000126.1:0-3831 GCA_043777395.1 Bacteroidota bacterium | reverse complement strand
CCCATCGAAACCAACAAAAAAAACGGGCAAAAAACTAAAAAAAGCAAATGATAAAAGGTAATAAAGACCGTTTTTTAAGGCGTTTTGCCTATAAAATGGAATCAAAACGGCTGCAATACCACCATAACCCTTGATAAAAAAATTGAGTGAAGCCACAAAACCCGAAGCAAAAACCGCCTTGCGTTCCAAAAAAACAAACGTAAAAACGATGGCAGAAGCCACAAAAGCATTGGTCTGGACGTTGTGCAAAGCCGTGGTGAGCTCCACAAACACAAACCACCACACAAAAACCCTTTGACCCAAACCGATAGGCAACAACTTTATAGCATAAAAAACCGACAAGGCAGAGCAAATATTCCAAACACACAAACCCAGCCAGTCGGGTAAAAACGAAAACGGGGCAAACAAAACAGCAAACGTCGGGTGATACAAAAATACATCGTAATACTCGTTCGGATACACCAAATGAAGATTTTTATTTGATAATAAATGACCAAACGAAGCCTTGAAAATCGTGAAATTGTTGTAGCTGTCGTTAAAATAATGCTGCAAAGCAATTGCAATTCCCGACAACACATAAACCCAAAAAATAACCGATTGACGAGAAAAAAATAATTTGACTTTTAACATATTTTATTGGAATTAGGACCAATCGCTTTAATTTTTATTTCTTGATGCAAAATTAACTAATTGTATGCACTGTTATAAAAAAATATTAATTTTGAAAGCCGTTACAAACCCAATTTAACTCACACAACCCAAAAACATGTACACCAACTTATTAATAGAACAAGACCAGTCGATTTGCATCATCACCATCAACCGACCAACAAAAATGAACGCCCTCAACTTTGAAACCATCGAACAACTCGATGCCGCCGTTCGCTCAGCACAAACCGACCAAACCATCACCGGTATCATCATCACGGGCGTAGGCGAAAAAGCATTCGTGGCAGGTGCCGACATAGCCCAACTCAAAACCCTATCGCCCCAGCAAGCCATCACACTAAGCCAAAAAGGGCAAATCGCCTTCCGCAACATCGAAACATCTCCCAAACCCATCGTAGCAGCCGTCAATGGATTTGCACTCGGTGGCGGCTGCGAACTCGCCATGGCGTGTCAGTTTCGACTGGCAAGCACCAACGCCAAATTTGGACAGCCCGAAGTCAATCTCGGCACCATGCCCGGCTATGGCGGCACACAAAGGCTACCCAGACTCATAGGCAGAGGAAAAGCCACTGAACTACTTTTGACAGGCGATGCCATAGATGCCAACGAAGCACTGCGGTTGGGTTTGGTCAATTATGTAACCCAACTCGAAGACCTGCTGCCCCGATGCAAAGAGATTTTAAACAAAATAGCCACAAAAGCACCCCTTGCCATTGCCAGAACCATCGAAAGCATCGATGCCTACTACCTCAAACCCACCGACGGATTTGAACTCGAAAGCAATTTGTTTGGCTCAACATTTGCCACCAACGATTTTCAAGAAGGCACAGATGCTTTTTTAAACAAAAGAAAACCAGATTTTAAAGGCAATTAATTGAATAAAAAACAAAAAAACTACCCCAAAACCTGAATAATATCGTAGCGGGTAATGATGTGCTTGATGCCCAGATTATCGGCAGAAACAATGGCTTTATGCTCATTGAGCAAGCCCTTTATTTCGTCGCAGGTCGTCATCGAATCAACAAAAGGAAACGGTTTGCCCATCACATTTTTCACTGCCAAGTCTTTGTTTTCTAATGGATTAGCCAGAAGGCTGCTCAAAATCGAACTTTCGGTGATAGAACCCACCATGTCGTTGTCGTCTATGACAGGAATTTGCGAAATATTTTCTTTTTTCATCACCTGCAAGGCTTCGTAGAGCGTCGCAGCAGGCGAAACGGTGATGAGCTCCGAAAACTTGGGCTTGCGGTCTAAAATATCTCTGACCAAAATTTTATTATCCAAAAACCCTCTGTCTCGCATCCAGTTGTCGTTATACATTTTGCCCAGATAGCGGGTGCCGTGGTCGTGAAAAATCACCACGACGGTTTCGCCTTTCTTGAAATGGTGTTTGAGCTGTATCAAGCCTTGCATAGCCGAGCCGCACGAATTGCCCACAAAAATACCCTCTTTTCGAGCTATCTCACGAGTCATAATGGCTGCATCTTTGTCGGTAACTTTTTCAAAGGCATCTATGAGGCTAAAATCTACATTCTGGGGCAAAAAATCTTCGCCGATGCCTTCCGTTATATAAGGATAAATTTCGTTTTTATCCAAAATACCCGTTTCTTTATATTTTTTGAAAATCGAACCGTAGGTATCAATGCCCCAGATTTTGATGTCGGGATTTTGTTCTTTAAGAAATTTGGCAACGCCGCAGATGGTGCCGCCTGTGCCTACGCCCACCACAAGGTGATTGATTTTGCCCTCGGTCTGCTCCCATATTTCGGGACCGGTACTTTGGTAGTGAGCCAAGCTGTTTGAGGGGTTGTCATATTGGTTGGGTTTCCACGAGTTGGGTACTTCTCTGACCAATCGAGACGACACCGAATAGTAGCTCGCTGGGTCTTCGGGGTCCACGTTGGTTGGGCAAACAACGACTTCGGCACCGAAGGCTTTGAGGGCATCAACTTTTTCTTTCGATTGTTTTTCGGTGGTCGTAAAGATACATTTGTAGCCTTTGACGATGGCAGCAATAGCCAAACCCATGCCTGTGTTGCCTGATGTGCCTTCTATGATGGTGCCGCCTTTTTTGAGTCTGCCGTCTTTTTCGGCATCTTCAATCATTTTGAGTGCCATGCGGTCTTTGGTGGAGTTTCCGGGATTAAAACTTTCTACTTTGGCGAGTACGTCGGCTTCTATCTGGTGAAGTTTGGGCAAGGCATTGAGGCGAACCATAGGCGTGTTGCCGATGGTTTCCAATATATTATCACATATTTTTTTCATCTTAAATGTATTATCTTGTAATTATTTTAGAATATTTTTAGCGATCACTATTTTTTGGATTTCGGAAGTGCCTTCGCCGATGGTGCAGAGTTTGGAGTCTCTAAAATATTTTTCGGCGGGGTAGTCTTTGGTATAGCCGTATCCACCAAATATTTGGACGGCATCGGTGGCTATTTCCACACATATTTCCGAAGCGTAGTATTTGGCGATAGCCGAGGCAGTCGTTACGGGCTGATGCGTATCTTTGAGGTAAGCGGCTTGGAAGGTGAGCAATTCGGCAGCTTCGATTTTCATTTTCATGTCTGCGAGTTTGAAAGCGATGCCTTGAAACTCAGCGATGGCTTGCCCAAACTGTTCTCGTTCTTTGGCGTATTTGAGCGAGCATTCGTAGGCACCATAGGCGATACCCAAACTCAACGCCGCAATAGATATTCGTCCACCGTCGAGTACTTTCATCGATTGTACGAAGCCACCGCCGACCTTGCCCAGCATTTGGCTTTGGTGTAGGCGGCAGTTGTCAAACACGAGTTCGGCGGTTTCGGAGGCTCTCATGCCGAGTTTGTTTTCTTTGATGCCGTGTGTGAATCCTGGCGTACCTTTTTCGACGATGAAAGCCGACATGCCGTGAGAGTCCAGCAATTCGCCTGTGCGAACGATGACGACAGCAACGTTGCCCGATTTTCCGTGTGTTATCCAGCGTTTGGCACCGTTTAAGACCCAATACTCGCCGTCTTGTTTGGCGGTGGTCATCATGCGACCGGCATCGGAGCCGGTGTTGGGTTCGGTAAGTCCCCAAGCCCCAATCCATTCGCCAGAAGCCAGTTTGGGCAAATATTTTTGTTTTTGCTCTTCGTTTCCAAACTGCAAGATGTGTCCAGTACAGAGCGAGTTGTGTGC
>JAYWHZ010000125.1:0-3843 GCA_043777395.1 Bacteroidota bacterium | reverse complement strand
GTTTCGTTTTTATGGCAAAGCACCCGCCGAGTCTGTTGTTGAGCACAACGTGCGTCAGATGGAAGAATATATACTGGCAGAAAAACAGAGCGTCGATGCGTTGCTCAAAGTCAATATCGATGCTTTGGAACGCTGCAAATCGTTTGATGAAGTGGCTCAACAGACGGTTTTGTTTTCTTCGGCGGTGGCTGTGAGGGTCTATTATTTGGATTCTTTGATTTTTTGGAACGAGAATCGCATTCCCAACCTCACGAGCAGTTCGTTCAACAAGCGAGGCTTGTCGTTTGTGGTACTCAACAACGGCTACTATCTGGTGTATATGCGTGAGGTTTTGGACCGCAAATTTTGTGCGTTTATTCCTTTAAAGAATGCGTATTCGTTTACAAACAATTATCTTACAAACACGTTTTTGATGCCCATGTACCTGCCTGAGAAGGTCGAGATGTTGCCTCCAATTTATCTTCAAGCGAACAGGAAAGGTGCTGTTAGGTGTCTAAGCACCCAAGAAATTTTGTTTCAGATACGCCTCAAAACGCAGGATCAACTGCTTGTTTTGGCAGATTATGAGGTGTGGTCGGCTTATTCGTTTTTGTTGTCGGTATTTTTTTTGGTGTGTTTATATTTTGCTTATGTTCGTTTGCCGATGGTTCAAAAACGCCCCATTTGGGAGTTGGGCAAGTGGATTGTGTTGGTGTGTGGCTTGCGTGCGATGTTGTTTTATGAGCGTGATTTTATGGCACTTTCGGCTATCAATAATTTTTCGCCTGCCATTTTTGCTACCTCGACTTTTGTGCCGTCGTTGGGCGATTTGATGCTTCACTTTTTTTGTTTTGTGTCTATTGTGGTTTTCATCATTCGTTTTAGGGTGGCTTTCAATTGGTGGTTTAGGTGGTTTTTTGCCCGTTATCCGATGTGGTTTGTGCTGATTGCCAATGCGTTTGTGTATGCTTATTTTTCGTTTCTCTCTTTTGATATTGTCGATAATCTGGTCTTAAACTCTACTGTTCCACTCAATTTGACCGATTTTTACCACCTCAACCGCTATACTTATTACACTTTTTTGCTTGTTTTAATTATTATTTTTTCCAACAGCGGCTATGTCTCGTTTATCTATCATTTTTTGATTAAAAAGAATGATGTTTATCTGTCTTTCACTTTCTTTTGCCTTGTGTCGCTGCTTTTGGGCTTGTTTTTGGTCCAGAAATACATTGCTCTTCAATATTGTATCTATGGTTTAATTCAATTGGCGGTTTTGTTTGCGGTGGTGCATCTGTTTCCGAAGGTCAAAACGTCCGAACTTTATTTGAGTTTGCTCACGTGTATTTGCTTGCTTGTGGGGTTTCAATTTAACCAAACATTGTTTCAAAAAAAGATCAATACAGCCAAGATACTTTCTCAAAAAATATACAATGCAGACAATCCGCTTGCCGAAGCACTGATAAAACAAGCCGCTATCGGGATTCAAAAAAACCTTTTTATCAAAAAATCATTGCTCGCTTTTGCCTACAACAAAAACAACCTCAAAGAACGCATACAAATTGAATATCTGACTGGCTACCTAAACCGTTTTTCGGTCAGCGAACTCAATTTTAAGCCATACAGCCGCATGCCCAAAGGCTTTGAAGCCGATACACTGCTCGCCGACTCGCTGTTTGATGCCCAATGGTCGGTTTTGAAAAAAGGCGTTATCTTAAAAAATCCCATCATAGAACCTAAAAACACAAGCCAAAAATTTGATTATAAAGTCAAAATTCCAATTCAAAACCGTTTCAAATGGTTCGATACCTTGCAGATTGAACTCGCCGAAAAAACCATAAAACCCGATAGCCCATTTCCCGACCTACTCATGGAAGGCAGCATACTCAACGATGTGTTGGTGCAAAATAATCAGTTTTCGTTTGCTATTTACCAACAAGGGCAGCTGCTCAAACAAAGCGGCGATTTTCCATATACTTTGAGTTATATGTTTCCACCAAACCAAAACCGAGCGTTTTCTATCTATCGAGAAAGCGATTATGTGCATCTTTCTCACATTCAAGACAACCAAACGAACACGGTCGTCGTTACGTTGCCTACCCAAAACTGGACGCAGTGGTTCAACACATCGGCTATCCTGTTTTTGCTCAGTGCCGTGATATACATCTTGTTTTGGCTAGCGGGCAATATTTTGTTGCCCATCAATTTTTTTGACCGACTGAGCTACGAAAACAAAATCATCATTTATTTTATCACCACAGTGCTTCTTATTTTGATTGTGTTGGGTTATGTTACCATCAACTACACCATTTATAAAAACAGAAAATACCATAATGAACTGATTACCAAACGTATACAAAACATCAGTTCTTATTTGGAGGCAGACATCAAAAACATTAATGATTTGGAAAATAGCTCCAAGATAGATTTTTTGACCATCAATCAACTTGCCAAAACCTACAACATAGACTTGGTCTTGTATCAATTTAACGACAGAAATGGCAATAAAATCACGCCGCTGGTTGCCGTCAGCACATTAAACAAAATGTTTGACGCCGAAATTATTTCCAACCTCATCAATCCCAAAGCATACCTACAAATCATTACCAACAAACGAACGATCGTAACACAAGACGAAACGATTGGCAAACTTAACTATACCTCGCTCTACATTCCCGTCAAAAATAGCAACAACCAGATAGCAGGCATCCTCAATATCCCGTCTTATTCGATGCAAAAAGACATTCAAAATGATGTCAATGCTTTTTTGGGTTCGCTGCTCAATATCTATGTCTTTTGTCTGATATTGATGAGTTTTTTAGCCTTTGCACTCGCCAAACGCATCACCAAACCCATTAGGCTGCTGGCAAAAGCCATCTCATATACCAAAATGGGTGCCAAACGAACCGTTATCATCAACCCAAAACGACGAGACGAAATCAGCAACATGCTTAGAGAATACAACCTGATGCTGCTCAAACTCGAACAAACCGCCGAACTCTTAGCCCAATCGGAAAAAGATGCCGCCTGGCGGCAAATGGCTCGGCAGGTTGCCCACGAAATCAGAAACCCACTCACGCCCATGAAACTGAGCATTCAGCACTTGCAAAGAGCCGCCAGAGACAAAAACGAACATTTTGATGCACTCCTGGGCCGAGTATCCCAAACCGTACTCGAACAGATAGACAGCCTCGAACGCATATCGGGCGAATTTTCAGCCTTTGCACAGATAAAAATCTCAAACATAGAACCCTTCGACCTCACCGAACGCATACAAAACGCCATAAACCTGTTTGCCGACAGTGCTTGCATCGAATTTCACAACGCCATACCATCTACCCAAAACACCGATATTGCCGCTGATAAAGAGCAGATAGCAAGGGTGTTTAACAATCTTTTTAAAAACGCCCTGCAAGCCGCCGCCGACCACAGACCGCTTGAAATAAACGTGTATCTATATCAAAACGGCGACCAGTTTGTGGTCGAAATTGAAGACAACGGCAAGGGCATTCCCAATGCCATTCAAGACCAGATATTTGCACCAAACTTTACGACCAAAACATCGGGTATGGGTTTGGGGCTGGCTATCGTCAAAAAAATATGCGAAACTAACAAGGTAAACATCACTTTTAGCTCGCTGCTCCAAAAAGGAACTATCTTTGCTTTGCGTTTCAATAAAATAGAAGAAAATCAAATTTTAAATTAAAATATGGCAAGGCGAAACCTCAAACATTTTGACCAAATGGCACAGATGAAGCATGTGTTTGACCACAAAGTACACCACACGCAAAAACCCATCGATTGGCAGGCGGTTTTTGCTAATCAAAACCCCATCGTGGTCGAACTTGGCTGCGGACACGGCAGCTA
>JAYWHZ010000124.1:0-3849 GCA_043777395.1 Bacteroidota bacterium | reverse complement strand
ACAAAATAAACGATGAAACGGGGCGTGATTTTATTCAAATTGGTCTGTTTATAGATTTGTTTAGAAAACAAGCAAACGCCATTGAAGAACGTTGAAGGGATTGAGTTTTTTAACAGTCTGATGGCTAAATTTTTGTCGGTAAGTTCATTTATAAAGCTCAGGCTATGAAGTTTTCCATAGCTTTGTGGCAAAGAATTAGGTTTATTTTAGGTAATAATGTAAAAATCATCTTGTAAACTAAACCAACCTGAATCGAATGCCCAATGGTGTAAATGGCAAAGAGCCAAGCCATTCCAAACATCATCTTTGCCATTGTGTTTGTATGGAACAATATGTGCAGCCTCGATTTCCCATTTGCCAGATGTCTAATGGCATTACACACACCAAAAACCACACACCAAAAACATAGAAAAGGCATCAATTCCAAGCAAAAATCAATTATTGTGAGCCAGTATTTGTGCTTTGGGCGTTGGTATCCATGCTTTCGGTTGCGATAGCTGATGTGTTTGCCTCTGGGTTTGTGTCTAATATTTCGGCTACTATCTCGTCGTCTTTGTCCACTTTTGCTACCGAGGCAATGGCTTCGTCGTCGTTTAGCCTAATGAGTTTTACGCCCTGTGTGGCTCTTCCCATTATCCGAAGGCTTTCTACATCTATCCGAATCACCACACCATCTTTGCGTATAATCATCAAATCGTCCTTTTCGGTTACGTTGCTGATGCTCACCAAAGCACCCGTTTTTTCGGTTATGTTGATGGTCTTAACGCCTTTTCCACCTCTGTTTACGATTCTGTAATCTTCTATATCAGAGCGTTTGCCATAGCCATTTTCAGACACCACAAGTATCGTTTCCGTTTCAGGGTTATTGACGCAAATCATGCCTATGACCTCGTCGGTTTCGTCTGCGAGCGACACGCCTCTGACGCCCGTAGCACTCCTACCCATGCTGCGTACTTTGGTTTCTTCAAAACGCACACAGTTGCCTTTGGTCGTTGCTATCATGATTTGGCTGCTGCCGTTCGTCATCTTTACATCAAGCAAAGCATCGCCATCGTCTATGCCCAAAGCCCAAATACCGCCTTGTCGTGGTCGGGAAAACTGCTCTAAGGTTGTTTTTTTAACTGTTCCTTTTTTGGTACAAAAGATGATGTAATGGTTGTTGATGTAGTCTTCGTTGGTCAGATTATCAACTTCTATATAGGCTTTTACCTTGTCGTCTTGTTCAAGGTTAATCAGATTTTGAATGGCTCTGCCTTTGGCGTTTTTGCCTGCTTCGGGTATTTCATACACTTTTTTCCAATAGCATTTGCCTTTTTGGGTAAAAAATAAGATGTAGCTGTGTGTGTTGGCAGAGTAAATGTGTTCGATAAAATCCTCATTGCGGGTTGCACCACCTTGCACACCTTTGCCGCCTCGGGCTTGCGTTTTGTATTCGGATAGCGAGGTGCGTTTGATGTATCCCAAATGCGAAATCGTTACGACGACCTGCTCCCGCTCTATCATGTCTTCGAGCAATACCTCGCCACTATCAGCCACAATATCCGTTCGGCGTGCGTTGCCAAAGCGTTGTTTGATGTCCAACAATTCATTTTTGATGATTTGCATACGAAGGGGTTCGTTGCCCAATATTTCGAGTAAGTTGGCAATGGCTTTGCTCAATTCTTCGTACTCGGCTTTTATTTTATCCCGTTCCAAACCCGTCAAACGTTGAAGACGCATTTCGAGTATGGCTTTTGCTTGGAGGTCAGAGAGTTGGTAGTTGGTTTTTAAATCCATTGCCATAATCCGTAAGACCAAACTTTCGGTTGGGTCAAACGTTTTTTCCATCAACAAAATTTTGGCTTCGTCGGGTGTTTTTGCTTGTCTTATCAATGAAATGACGGCATCGAGTTCGTCCAAAGCAACCAATAAGCCCTCGAGTATGTGTGCTCTATCTTGTGCTTGTTTGAGTTCAAACTTTGTGCGTCTGACCACCACCTCGTGCCTGTGTTCTACAAAGTATTTTATCATGTCAATCATCGTAAGCATCGTTGGTCTGCCCTTGACGAGTGCCACGTTATTGACCGAAAAACTATTTTGGAGCGATGTGTGTTTGTAGAGGTTGTTGAGTACGACGTTTGCCACGGCATCACGTTTTATTTCATAAACGACTCTGATGCCTTCACGGTCGCTTTCGTCTCGCAGGTCGCTGATGCCTTCGAGTTTTTTTTCGTTTACGAGTTCGGCGGTTCTAATGAGCATATCCGATTTATTGACCTGATAGGGTATTTCGGTTACGATGATGCGTTCTCTGCCGTTTGGGAGTGTTTCGATGGTTGCTTTTCCCCTCAATACGATGCGTCCTCTGCCGGTGAGCATGGCGTTTTGAATGCCTTGATAGCCGTAGATGGTGCCGCCAGTCGGAAAATCGGGTGCTTTGATGTATTGTGTAATTTCTTTGGCTGTGATTTCTCTGTTGTCGATATAGGCGATGGTGGCGTTTATGGCTTCGGCGAGGTTGTGAGGTGCCATGTTGGTTGCCATACCTACGGCAATGCCCGATGCACCATTGACGATGAGGTTTGGGTATCTGGCGGGCAGCACAGTTGGCTCTTCGAGGGTGTCGTCGAAGTTGAGTTGATGGTCCACGGTGTCTTTGTCTAAGTCGTTGAGGAGTTCTTCTGCCATTCGGGTCAGTCTGGCTTCGGTATAGCGCATAGCGGCAGGGCTATCGCCATCGATGGAGCCGAAGTTTCCTTGCCCATCGACCAACACTTCTCTCAAAGCCCATTCTTGAGCCATGCGAACGAGTGCATCATAGACGGAAGTGTCGCCGTGGGGGTGAAACTTGCCTAATATTTCGCCCACGATACGGGCAGATTTTTTGTAGGGTTTGTTGTGAAAAGTGCTTAGTTCATACATGCCAAACAGCA
The DNA here is from genome assembly GCA_043777395.1 of Bacteroidota bacterium. Classification (GTDB taxonomy): domain Bacteria; phylum Bacteroidota; class Bacteroidia; order UBA7662; family JAYWHZ01; genus JAYWHZ01. Next base: position 937 of record JAYWHZ010000124.1, on the reverse strand, counting down.
CTCTTCGGTGAACGGGTTTCAAGCCGTCTCTGACATCGGGCAAAGCACGTGATACGATTACGGACATGGCATAATCGATATATGCCGATTTCATTTGTTCTTCAATATTGACAGCGACTATTCGTTCTTGCTGATTTTCTTCCATTATTTTTGCTACTGTTTTCGACAACAAGAGGCTCGGCAAATGAATATTTTGCCTTTGCTTTCTTATTTATTTTAAAGGTTTTTTGATTTAAGTTACAAAAATACAAAAAAAAACGGATAAAGTCGTTTTTTCTGTTCCTTTTTTTTAATGTTGCCAATGGGTTTGGTTGGTTTGAAAATTTTTAAATTAATCAATAGTTTTTTGTTTAAGAATTTAAAATCATTCAACAGAACCCCTTTTTTTAGGATAATATTTTTTTGATGTTAATGAGATGTTCCACAAAGGTATCGATTTCTTGGCGTGTGTTGTAGAACGAAAACGAGGCTCTGCAAGTCCCTACGATGTTGAAGCGTTTCATGAGCGGCTGCGTGCAGTGATGCCCCGTGCGGATGGCAATGCCCTTTTGGTCGAGCAAAGTACCCACATCGAAGGGGTGAATGCCATTGAGATTGAAAGAAATAACGCTTACTTTGTGTTTTGATGTGCCGTAGATGGTCAAACCTTCTATTTTATTGAGTTTTTGGGTGGCATAATCGAGTAGGTCTTGTTCGTAGTGGGCTATCTGGTCAAGGTCTATGGCATTGACATAGTCTATGGCTGCCCCAAACCCGATGACATCGGCAATATTGGGCGTTCCGGCTTCAAATTTGAATGGCAGTTCGTTGTAGGTGGTTTTGTCAAAGCTAACTTCTTTTATCATAGCACCGCCGGTTTGGTAGGGCGGCATGCGGTCGAGGAGCGTGCGTTTGCCGTAGAGTACGCCAATGCCCGTGGGTGCAAAGAGTTTGTGAG
>JAYWHZ010000123.1:0-3856 GCA_043777395.1 Bacteroidota bacterium | reverse complement strand
CCACTGGGATAGCAACCGTAGCCGCTTTGTTTGGCACATAGTCGAGAACTCTCCAACCGTATTGGTTTAAGATTTGGTGGACTGCCAAAGTAGGCATTTGATTAAACTGAACCACCGCATAGTGGTAGCCATTGTGGACGGTCAATGCTTGTGTAGCGTTTGGTGTTTGAGCAAATGCGTAGGCATTGCTATCGGGCAAAAAAGCACCCGACACAAGTTGAATGTTGTAACAGTTTGGCGTGATGAGCGGCAGGACTTTGTTTTGTGCCATAATGGTGGAGGATACAAAAAGGTTAAGTGCGGCACACAAGCAAAATGCCGTCCAACTTAGTCCCTGATAAGGTCGAGGGGGCATAAGCTACCCATTTTTTTTGAGTTCAACAAATTTTGCTGAAAGTTTTTTAGTGACAACATTGTTTTGCAATTGTTTTTTGGAGAAACAAAATTATTCTTATTTCATGTCCGCAAATTTAAAACTTATTTTTTATTATCCAAATTTATTTTTTATTTTTTTAAATTATTTCAATACATTAATTTTCAGTTGAATTAGTATGCCAATATTGAGTTCATTAAAGGTATTTTACCGCCTAAAACGCATCAAAAAACCAAAAACCCCCGAAAGTCATCGCTGCTTTCGAGGGTTTTTTTAGGATTTAATCCTGTTTAGTTTTCAAGCGTCGTGTTTTTCTAAAAGCTTGACAAACACGCCAAAATCTTTTGGGTACTCTGCCGACACATCAATCAAAGTGCCGTCTATGTTGTTGATTTTGAGGGCAAAGGCATGAAGTGCAAACCGCCTAATGATGGATTGTTCTTCTTCTTCAAACTTACCGAGATTGTAGCGTTTTTTGAGGCGAGATAGCAGCGGTCGTTTGCCACCATAGAGCAAATCATTGGCAATAATGGCTCTTTGTGTCGCCAAATGAACCCTTATCTGGTGCGTCCTGCCGGTGATGGGTTTGCACTCGACCAGTGTATAATGTTTGAAATATCGAATAGAATTGAAATAAGTAACGGCTTCTTTGCCCGTGCCAAAATCAATTTTCATCAAGCCTTTTTGCCCTTCGCCAATGGGTAAATCGACCTCCAAATGATTAAATTCATGGAGACCATCGACGATGGCGTGGTAGGTTTTGAGGACTCTGCGGTGTTCAAACTCTATCGAAATATGCCTATAAGTGGCTTCATTTTTGGCGATGAGCAAGCAGCCCGAGGTTTCCTTGTCCAAGCGATGGCAGAGTTGGGCATCGGGCAGATAGGCTTTTGCCATGCGAATGATGCTTTCGCCTTCGCCGCTCCGTTCGTCGAGGGAGCTCACGTTGGGCGGTTTGTTGATGACAATAACGTTGTCGTTTTCTAAAATAATTAAGTCTTTAAAAAGTATTTTCTTCATTAATGGTTATTTTTTAATGGCTTGTTGGGCATCAAATTGCCCGACAGACCATTTTTTGTTAGGCATTGTATGTTTTTAGGGCGTTTTCTAAGCAGTCCATGGCGTTGTTGAGGTCGGTTTGGTTTAAGACGTAGGCGATTCGGACCTCGTTTTTGCCCATGCCTTTGGTGGCATAAAAGCCTGTTGCGGGTGCAAGCATGATGGTCTGTTGCTTGTATTGAAACGATTCGAGAAGCCATTGACAGAACTTGTCGCTGTCGTCGATGGGCAATTTTACGACGCAATAGAACGCACCACCTGGATTGGGACACACCACGCCTTGCATCTGCTGCAAACGGGCAACCATCGTATTTTTTCGGGCTACATACTCAACAATCACGTCATCAAAATAACTTTGAGGCGTATCCATCGCAGCCTCTGCTCCTATCTGCTCAAAGGTTGGCGGGCTGAGCCTTGCTTGACCAAATTTGAGAGCCGTAGCCATCAGTTCTCTATTTTTAGAAACCATGGCACCGATGCGAGCGCCGCAAGCCGAAAATCGTTTGGAGACGCTGTCTATCATCACGGCGTGTTGGTCTAAGCCTTCGAGCGTCAAAACCGATGTATGGGATTTTCCGTCGTAAACAAATTCACGGTAAACTTCGTCTGAGAGCAAATATAGGTCATGTTTTAGAACCAATGCTTTGAGTTGATTAAGTTCGTCGTTTGAGTATAGATAGCCTGTTGGGTTGTTTGGATTACAAATGATGATGCCTTTGGTTTTTGGGGTGATGCGTTTTTCAAATTCGGCTATTGGCGGCAGTGCAAATCCATTTTCGATGGTGGCTGTGATTGGCACGACTTTGACGCCAGCCATCTGAGCAAAACCGTTGTAGTTGGCATAGAAAGGTTCGGGAATGATGACTTCGTCGTCGGGGTTGAAGCAAGCGAGCATGGCAAAGATGAGGGCTTCGGAGCCGCCCGTTGTAATCATCACTTGGTTGTGGTCTGCCTCGATGCCCATTGTTTTGTAGAATGCGGACAGTTTGCGTCGGTATGTTTCGTTTCCTGCCGAGTGTGAGTATTCGAGTACGTGAATGTCGGTATTTTTGATGGCATCTATGAATTCTTTTGGTGTTTCGATGTCGGGCTGCCCAATGTTGAGGTGATAGACTTTGATGCCTTTTTGCTTGGCGGCTTCGGCATAGGGTACTAATTTTCGGATTGGCGAGGGTGGCATCTGTTGTCCACGAGCGGAGATGGTAGGCATATTGCGGTGATTAGTTTGTTTACTAAGATAGATTTTAGGTATAACTTTGATTTATTTTTCAGACTTTTTGGACCAAGATGGCATCGGCTTCGCTTCGCCGCAAACCCAGTTTGTATTCGAGAATGAGATAGGCGATGGGGTCTCCGAGCAATGAAATTTTTTCTACGGTTATTTTTTCATTGGGCAGGCAACCCATTTCTAATAATTTTGGCTCTAACTGTTTGTCTGTTATTTCGGTGATGACACCTGTTTCGCCTTCTTGCAAATCGGATAAACGCATGATTTTTCTTTTGAAAGGCAAAATTACGCATTTTTTAATTAGAAATGCTATTTTTGTTGAATGAAAACACCCTTTTATATCCTTTTATTGTGTTTGAGTTTTGAGGCTTATGGTCAAAAAGACTCGACGGGCTTGCTACCACGCCGAAACCTTCAAACCTATACGCCTTCGGCTTTGCTTTATAGTGGACAGTGGGAATACAAAATTTTTAACAATCTTTATACCCAAACGACGGGTTTTGATGCCGATGGCGTGGTTGAAAACTATGGTTTGAGGAGTACTTTTTTTACTTCTATTCATCAGTTTTTGTATGGGTTTACGCCACGTGTCAATGTTGGAGTTGATTTGTGGTTCAAGTCGGTTCGTGTCGATGCCGAAACCAGTTCGCCCGTATCTGTTTTTGACTTTAAGAACGATGTATCAAACCGAACGGCTTTGGGTTATTTTGGACCTAAGATTAAGTTTTTACCTTTTGAGCGGCTCGCCAATGTGTCGTTTCAAAGCACGTTTTTGGTGCCGTTGTCGCCTGATTTGGAGGCGGTGGGTCGGTTTCGAAACTCGAGACCTTACCTATCGGAAAACGCTTTTATTTCTATCAATGAATTATTTTTAGACGAGGCATTGACCGAGCAGTTTAGGATATTTTTGAGGGTTTCGGGTTGGTTTTATTTTGACCGCATGGCTTTGCAGAACAATACGGCTATTTTTCGCAAGTACGACACGCCTGTTTCGGGTTTTCTGACTTATTTTGCCAGTCCCAGCCTGAGTTTTTATGTTCAAGGCGAGTATTGGGGAAAGTTTTCGAGGGTGGGCTATCTGGGTTATTTTATTCAGACTGGCTTGGGTTTGAAGGCACAGGTTGTTCCCAATTTTTTGGAGTTGGAGGCGAGCTACACCCGTTTTGTGTTGGGTCAAAATTCGGGCAGGGGCAATA
>JAYWHZ010000122.1:0-3859 GCA_043777395.1 Bacteroidota bacterium | reverse complement strand
TGATGATTTCTGCCTGACCATTTACGACGCAATATTGGTTTTTTCCGGGGTGCAAAAAAAACAGTTTTACATTGGCATCTTGTTCTATTTCTTTATTTTTATCGCTTTTGAGGTCGCTAAAAAACCATATATTGCCTTGTTCGCACACTTTTTGGACTTCCATTGGTCGGCAGCTGCCGCCGTCGTCGGTTTGGAAATTGGAACAAAGCAGGGCAATTTTTACGTCGTCAGCCAAGTCTTTGAGTTGGTCGATTGGTTGTGTGTTGCCTGTTTTTTGGGTGTTGTTCATGGTGGTTTTAGGTTTTGGTTTTACATTTTATTGGATTCTTTTTGGCTAATCATGGCACTTTCGAGGTGTCTTCTTAGACCTGGCAATGCTTCTAATGCCCAATTTCTGATGTCGTTGTCGGTGCAGTCGGTAGAGGCTTTTTCAAACAAGGCTATGGCATCTTTGTGTCCTTCGACCATCATGTCGCTGTATGCTTTTCCAAAGTCGTTGCCTGTTTTTTTGTTCAGTTTTTCGTAGGCAGCAATGGCATCGTCGGTTTGCGAAGCGGGCAATGTTACGACTTTGTTTTGTGCCAATTGGGTGAGCGATGCGAGGGTTTTGGTGTGGTCTTGTTCCATCATTTTGCCCAGTTCTTTTACTCGGTTCATGACATCTTTTGTTTGTGCCAGTTTGCCTAAATTTATTTCTTCCATGCTTATTTCTGCGGCATCGACCAGAAATTCGGCATCTTTTTCGTTGCTTTCCCTATCAAATTTTGCGTCGTTGGTTTGTTCGGCAACGTCTTTTGAGTCTTCGGGTTTGTTGTTTGTGCAAGAGAGGATTGAGATTGAAATGGCAAGGATAAAAAGTGCTTGAAAAGATAATTTTTTGTAATTGGTCATTTTGGTATATTTGGTTTTTTAGATGTGGTGTGTTGGTGTATTTGTCGGGGGCAAGGTACGGCTCAGAACGTCATGTTTTGAGGCATAGACATTGGGTTTTCGTGGTGTGTTTTTGACGAAATATTGGGTATTGGCGTCGTGTTATTGCAAGGCGTGGTTTGCTGTCGTGTGGGGTACAGCAGTATAATTTTGGTGGTGGTATTGGTAAGAAATGTGTTATATCTAAACTGAATTAGAATTGAGTAAATGTTTATCCAACAATTACTTACAAGTAAAAAACTTGTTGTTACTATACAATTAACAATTTTCGTGCCACAGTCTATAAATAATGATTTATTTTTAAGATTTATTTTTCATTCTTTTGTTCCATTTAAAGGCTTCCACCCAAATTACTTGCTACTATTGTACCACTGAATATTACATTATCTTGGGAGTCTTTATTTTTGGATACGGGTAAAAATTCTCCCATTAAAATAGATTCATTAACAGTAAAATCATTAGAATAAATAATAACCCCATCAGCCGTTATAGATGTACCTTCTTCAACTATCAAGCAATTGCCAACTACAACATCTTTGATTGCTTTAAATATTCTATTTTCTTTTTTGTAATTTAATGTGTTATTTCCATACTGTTCTCGTGCCTTTAGTATTTCACCATCTGTTAATCCAGTTATATCAAAATTATTAATTGACATTACATAAAAATATTTGGTTCGTTTGGTCATAATAAATTGATTTTCAATAATTTATATAGATTAAGCCGCAAATAAAATAAAGATTGGATTATGAAAAAAACTTTCAATTGTATTAAAAATTCAGTTTGGCAATCTATTTTTTTATCCAATAAAACGGGACACAGACTCGAATACCTTTTCGTTGGTCGTAGCCAGAAAGTTGGAAAACTGCTATGTTTCTGATGCCGTTGTGCCAACTTGACAAATCGGAAAATAGGCTGCCACCCAGAATTTTATTTTTTTAAATGGTTAATTGATTTAAATATCAGCAAAGGTATCATGGTTATCTGCAAAATAATTACACAATTTGCAGTTTTATTCGTATAATTTATACATTGAAAAAAGAAAATCCAAAGCCAGATAGCAACCCTGCCAGATAGCATGTTCAAAAGTTGTTGGCGTGGTGGTCGTCGAGGCAGGTTTGAGTTATTAATTGACACGATTGGTCGATTTTTGGCTTGCTTATGTTGTTTGGGACAATGTTTTGAAGCCTTCTTTTTGTTGTTCGGTTAGGTTGGTTGGCAACGTGATTTTGTAGGTTATGTAGAGGTCTCCAAAGGCATCTATTTTTTTATAGACGGGAAATCCTTTGCCTTTTAGCCTGACTTGTGTGCCGTATTGGGTTTCGGGGTTTACGGTTATGGTTAATTTTTTGCCATCGAGCGTGTCGAGGTTTACGGTTCCGCCGAGCAGAGCGGTATAGAGGTCGATGGTTGTCGTGGTGAATAAATCGTCGTTGATGCGTTTGAATTTTGGATGTTCGGCAATAGAAAAGGTGATGTACAAATCGCCCGGTGGGTTGTTGCCGCTGGCGGTTTGCCCATAGCCTTTGAGTTTTATTTTTTGTTTGTGTTGGATGCCAGCAGGTATTGTAATTCGGATGTTTTTATTGTTGATGGTCAGGTTTTTTTGGTGTGTTTGCAGTGCATCGGCCAGGTCGAGGTTGAGTTCGGCGTTTAGGTCTTGCCCTTTTGTTGGGGTTGGTTGGCGTTGGTTGGAGCGAGAAAACATGGACTCGAAAAAGTCTGTAAAGTCATTTTCGTTGTCTGGTTCAAAGGGCGATTTTCCCGAGAAAGGCGATTGGCGTTGGTTGGCTTGTTGCTGTTCAAACTGGTCGGCGTGTTGCCAATCTTTACCATATTTGTCATATTGTTTACGTTTTTGAGGGTCGCTTAGGACTTCATTGGCTTCGTTGGTTTGTTGAAATTTTTTGTATGCAACAGGGTTGTTGGGATTCAAATCGGGGTGCAACGTTTTTGCCAAATTTCGATATGCTTTTTTAATGTCTGCATCAGATGCTTGCTTGTCGATGCCTAATATTTTGTAATAATCAATAAATTCGGTGTCTTTTTTCATCGTTTGTTGTTAAAAAGTCTGCATAGAAAACAAAAATTAACCCGTAATCGTTGATGATTGATTAAATTTCTAAATCTATATTTTCTAAATCATATGATAAACTTCGTTGAATGGAACTCTCATTCTTTCGCCCCAAACGCCTTGTTCCTCTCTAATGCCGCAAGAAATAACCATATTGATTTCTGCACCAAAAGGCAATTTTAAAATGCTTTTTACTTTTCTACTATCAAAACCTTCCATTGGGCAAGTGTCGTATTTTTCGTTTGCCATTGCCAACATAAACGTTTGAGCTGCCAAAGCACAGGTTTTATGCACTACAACTCGCATATCGTTTTCCGATACTTGGTAAACGATTGGTCTGAAAAGCCCAATAATATTCACAACTATTTTTCTGATAATTCCGAAAATTCCAAAAAAGCGGATATATAAAGTAGGCATTATTCTGCCATAATACATTTTCCAGCTTTTTAACCTTTTTTCTTGTTTCGATTCAGGACTGTTTTTCAAAACGTTTTGAGTTTCTAAAATCAACATTTCTTTTTCTCTCTTTCGGTGCAAATCTTGCCTTGTTACAAAAACCACCATTTGTTGGGCAGTTGTTGCCGATTGTTGACCGAGACAAGATACAGCAATTTTTTTTAGAACTTCAGGATTTACAATGTGGTAAAATTCCCACAATTGCATATTGGAACTATTGGGTGCTAATGTTGCAAGTTCAATGCAATGCTTCACTTTTTGAGCGTCTATTGCTTCGTTTTTGTAATGTCTTACCGAACGTCTGTAATTTACTAATTCTTCAAAAGTCATGTTTTATTTTTAGATTTTTATTGTTATTACGGTATTTTTATACATGTTCATGTCTTTAATTTTATTAAA
>JAYWHZ010000121.1:0-3873 GCA_043777395.1 Bacteroidota bacterium | reverse complement strand
TTGGGAAAAGCATTGGAAATAAGCCAAAAAAACCTTGCCGAATACCAAAATTTGGCACCGCTCCGAGATAGGCTCGAACGTGCATTGTGTGGTATGTTTGATTTTATAACCACCAACGGCGACCTCAAAAACCGACTTCCAAACACTTCAAACCTTTTGTTTAGAAACACGAACGCCGACAGCCTGCTCCAACAAATGCCACACGTAGCACTTGCCACAGGCTCGGCTTGCTCGTCGGGAGATAGTAGCCCTTCGCACGTCTTGAAAGCCATGGGACTGAGCCTGCAAGACTGCAAAAGTGCCATTCGGTTTAGCTTGGGAAAACACACCACGTTGGCACAAATAGAAGAAACAATCGAAACGGTTAAAAGTCTTTTAAAAAAATAGAACAAAAAAAATAAACAAAAAAAAATCGCAGAAATGACTTTGCACTTCAACGATTTTTTGGTGATATAACCATTTGTTTGTCAATGTTTTATTAGAGCAGCGGCACACTAAAACCAATGGTATTTGAACGCACCACAGAGCTGCCGTTGTTGGTATAAATATTGACCTTCATTTGGTAGTTGCCGTTGTTTATTTTGGGCAAAAAATTGGTCTCTTCTTTGTTTGAGCGGTAGAGTACATATTGGCTATTGGTACCCATTGCCACAAAGCCATCTTCGATGACATCGTAGTAGCCCTTGAAAAGGGTGTTGCTGTTGTTGCGTGCACCAAGCGAAATCTCGGGCATCTCGTACAAAAAATGCTCTTTGTTGTAGCCATTTCCCGTGATTTGAATGTAAACCCTGACGTTTTTGAACACGACCGCTTGCGGCGTGGTATTCTCGATGGCAAGGGTAAAGATGCGGGTCGATTTGAAATAATCTTCTACTTTGAGGCTCACACCCTGAAAAGTGGTGGCGTTGAGGCTGGGTTGAGGCTGGATTTTGGTTTCGGTCTTGGTAACAACCGTATTTTCGGTCTTGATAATAACCGTATTTTCGGTCTTGGTAATGGTGTTTTGGGTTTTTGGAATGGTATTTTGGGTTTTGGTAACAACCGTATTTTCGGTTTTTGTAATTGGGTTTTCGGTCTTGGTAATGGTATTTTCGGTCTTTACAATTGGGTCTTCGCCTTTCGTAATGGCATTTTCAAATGATTTGCCGTTATAGTGAGCCAATATGTTTGTGTTGAGTTTGGAAGGCGTTGCAAGGCTTTTTGATTTGATGGTTTTGCCCGTGTTGTTTCCTTTGACGATATAGTTAAGTTCGTTGTTTGCCAAATTCCAATAATAGCTCACCGACCAGATAGCGTCATTTGCCTTAAAATGCAAGACACTGCTTTGGTTCAAATCCAGATAGGTAAACTCCGATAAGGCTGTTTCGGCTGTAAATACGTTGTCGATGCGTTTTGGTTCGCCACTAAACTTGCCGTCTGCCATTTTTTGGTCAAACCCAATTTGTTTTTGGCTCGTGGCGTCGTTATAAATGACGATTCGGTACAAGCCGTTGGGGTCGTTGGCTACGGTGAGTGTTTGCTCATTGACCGAGACGAAACCGCCATCTTGGGCAAACGATGTTGAAGGATAAAAAGCTGTTGTTAGAGCAAGAAGAAGAAAAAGTAAAGCAAAAGGTATTTTTTTCATTGGTAAGGCGTTTGTACATTCTAAAATAAATAGATGCATATTAGTTTCTGCTAATTTAAGTGCAAATTTACAAATTCTAATTCGATTACATGCTATTTTTAATTTGTTTGCCCAAAAACTATGCTAATAACAGAATATATTTTGAAAGTTCGTGATTTTTAACGATTTTTGCAGACTTTTAAATCAAACCAATACCAACAAAACAATAATACCCAATATTTTAAAACATTAATCCAAAAAACATTAAAATAAAAAGTAACAGATGCCGTATTTATTCACTTCTGAGTCCGTAAGCGAAGGACACCCAGACAAAATAGCCGACCAGATTTCCGATGCACTCGTCGATGCGTTCTTGGCACAAGACCCTCAATCAAAAATCGCCTGCGAAACCCTCGTAACCACAGGACTCACCGTGCTGAGTGGCGAAGTAAAAACAACCGCATACGTCGATGTACAAGAAGTGGCTCGTGAAGTCATTCGCAAAATCGGCTACACCAAATCCGAATATATGTTTGATGCCGACAGCTGCGGCGTTATCTCGGCTATCCACGGACAATCGCCCGACATCAACCAAGGCGTAGAACGCAACAACCCCGACGAACAAGGCGCCGGCGACCAAGGCATGATGTTTGGCTACGCAACAAACGAAACCGACAACTACATGCCCCTGCCATTGGAACTGGCTCACGCCATCTTGCGTGAACTCTCTGCCACCCGAAATGCAGGCAAAGTCATGAAATATCTCCGACCCGACGCCAAAAGCCAAGTAACAATCCGCTATGCAGACAACCACAGACCCGAAGCCATCGATGCCATCGTGGTCTCTACACAACACGACGAATTCATAAAACCAAAAACCAACAGCCCCGCCGACAAACTCGCCGCACAGCAAGCCATGCAAGCACGCATCAAAGAAGATATTCTCAAATACATCATACCAACAGTCAAAAAGAACTTGAAGCAATCGCTCAAAAGACTCTTCAACGAAAGCATCATCTACCACATCAACCCCACAGGAAATTTTGTCATCGGCGGTCCACACGGCGACACAGGCTTGACAGGTCGCAAAATAATCGTGGATACCTACGGCGGCAAAGGCGCTCACGGTGGCGGTGCGTTTTCGGGCAAAGACCCCTCCAAAGTAGATAGAAGTGCGGCTTATGCCACCCGACACATTGCCAAAAACTTGGTGGCAGCCGGCGTTTGCGACCAGATATTGGTGCAAGTTGCCTATGCCATCGGTGTGGCTCAGCCCGTCGGTTTGTATGTAAACACCTACGGCACCGCAAAAGTAAAAGATACCAAAGGCAAAAAACTAAACGACGGACAGATAGCAGACCTCGTAAACAGTGTTTTTGACATGAGACCCGCCGCCATCGAACGCCGCTTGAACCTCCGCACGCCGATGTATGTAGAAAGTGCAGCCTACGGACACATGGGGCGAACCTCCGAAACGGTAACCAAAACATTTCTTATCGACAACCAAAAAGTGAGCCGACAAGTCGAACTCTTTACATGGGAACGATTGGACTATCTGGAAGCGGTAAAAAAAGCATTTGGTCTCTAACACAAATCTCTATCAAGGCTAACCAAATCGGTTGGTCTATCAATACAAATCCTTCGAGGTCTTTTGAGACTTTGGAGGTTTTTTTTATTTATTTTTGAAGTCTTAACGTGTGGTTTTGAATTAAAAAGCAAATCTCTTTGTTTGATATTTTTAAATAGAAAGCACTTATCTTGCCCAAATGGCGTTTGATAGTGGTATTTTTTGTATCTTTGTACACCATTTTTTTTTGATATAGAAATTCGACACCCACAATGGCTTCAAGCACTGTTTCAGGCAATATTTTTGATAAATCGGTTGTCAGCCGTATTTTTGACATCATCAGACCCTACAAGAAAGTATTTTATTTTAATGCGTTTTTGGTTGTTTTGTTGGCAGTGTTGTCGCCTGTGCGTCCATTCCTCATTCAATATACCGTCGATAAGTTTGTGGTCGTAGGCAACATCGAAGGGGTCAAGCACTTTACGTTCATCATGATTGGCTTGCTGGCATTGGAATCGGTGTTGAGATATTTTTTTACTTACTATTCGAGTTGGCTAGCCCAATCGGCGGTCAAAGACCTTCGGTTTCAAGTGTTTGAGCATTTGACCAAACTCAAGCTTCAGTTTTTTGACAAAACGCCCATCGGCATGCTCACCACCCGAACGGTGAGCGACATAGAAGCCATTTCGCAGGTTTTTTC
>JAYWHZ010000120.1:0-3887 GCA_043777395.1 Bacteroidota bacterium | reverse complement strand
TGGTTTGCGAAACCGTTGCACAAAAATCTTTAATAAGGTTTGTAAAATTTGTAAAATTTTCTGGTATTGGAACTATTAAACCACCCCGCCCGTTGTGCACCCCTCCAGAGGAGAGGAATTGGATTTCGGCAATCGCAATTTTTGTTACAAATATTCCATCGATGTAAAGATGAAAATCAATATAATCGGTAAAAATTAAATTGTTTAATGATGATTTATATCGGTCGAATTGTTCTTTGTTTCCAGTTTTTTTAATTCCAGATAAATCTTTATCGCCAATATCTTTGGCTTCAATAAATCCAACAGGAATTTCTTTTTTGGTGAGAATATAATCAGGTGCGCCACATTGTTGGCGTTTTGGTTCGTTGGTTGCACGAATTTCGGGAACAATACTTTCTAATAATTGTTCAAGCAAACCCCGAAAAGTATGTTCAGTTGTGTTGCCCAGTTTGTATTTGGCATTTATATTGTCGATGTATTGTTGAATTGTCATTGGGTTGGTTTAGATTTTATGACTGGTAAACTATTTTTTAGAATTACTTTTTATTTTTTATTCAATTTGCATTTTTATTAACTGTTGATTTGTTTATTCATTTTTATGCCAATAAATCTAAGTCTTTTTTCAATGTGTTTTTTGAAGCCAATATATTGAACATCAGGCTCTTATAACAAAAAAACGCAGATTCAACTGCAAAAATATGCAACTGAGCCTACGTTGATGGCTGAAATCCAAGTCTTACAAATTATTTTTTGAGCTCGATACCTGTTGCCTCAAAGAGCAATTCACGCTTGGGTTCGGTTATCTTTTCAATCTCTTCTTTCGATTTGCCTGCGTCTTCGGCATAGTGGCGAAGGTCATCTACGCTTGTTTCTTTAACAAACGCTTTGCCTTCCATCACTACTTTTTTGCCCGCCGAGTTTAGTGGTACAAAAAAAGCATAGTCCTTGAACGACACCCGAACAGGCGACTCCATTTTACCGTCTTTGACCTTCATCCAACAGCCTTTTTTGGAGCAGCACTCTTCTATGTTGCCATAAATTTTGAGGTTGTTGAGCTCCGTTTTGTCGCCCATCAATGTGGCAAGTTGGTTGATTGAGACCGCACCGTCGGTGGTTATTTTTGAGCCATAGGCTTCGACAGTCGAAACTTTTTGAGAAGCGGCATTGTCTTTTTTATTTTTTTTCACTTGACCACAGCTGGTCATGGCAACAAAGCAAAGTGCTACTACGAGTAATTTTTTCATTTTTTTAGTTTGTTAAACGTGAAAGTATTTTTTTTGGAAAGATTTATTTTTCAATTGAAATCAGTTCTACTTCAAATATCAATGCCGAACCCGGTTTGATGTCGTTGCCTGCACCTCTGTCGCCGTAGGCAAGGTTTGCGGGTACAAATAGTCGCCATTTTGAGCCGACGGGCATCATTTGCAGGGCTTCTACCCAGCCCGGAATGACTTGATTGACTCCAAACACGGCGGGTTCGCCTCGGTCTACGCTGCTGTCAAAGACTTTGCCATCGATGAGTGTCCCGTGATAGTGTGTCTTGACCTTGTCGGTTGCCAATGGTTTTGGTCCGGTGCCGGCGGTCATAATTTGGTATTGCAAGCCGCTTGTGGTCGTTACGATGCCTGATTTTTTGGCGTTGGCAGCCAAAAATTCTTCGCCTGCTTGGCGACCTTTTGAGCCGGCTTCTTGTTGTTTTTTAGCAAAAAATTGGTTTAAAATCATGTCTGCTTGTTGGGTTTCTATGTCCAGTTTTTGGTTTGATAGTACGTCGTTAAAAGCCTTGTTTAGGGCAACGAGGTTGATGGTATCTAAGCCTGCGTTTTTGACGCTGTTGGCAAAACTCACGCCGAGGCTGTAGCTCACGGTGTCTAATTCGGTGGTAAACATTGGTGTTTGGGTGGTGGTTTTAAGGTCTTTTTTGTTCTTTTTTTTGCCGATAGTTTGGGCGTTTGCAATGCTGATGCTGCACATGATGGCTATTGCCATGAGGATATTTTTTTTCATTGTCGGGTAGATTTTTTAAGAATGATTTTTATGAAAAGCCTCACAAAAATAGTTTGGTTTCTATTGGTTGTAAGGCTTTTGGGTATGGGATTTTTATTTTTTTGGTATGACTTTGAGGAGCTCTACTTCAAAGAGCAACACTGAGTTTGGTTTGATTTGTGGGCTTGGGCTGTTTTCGCCGTAGGCGAGGTTTGCTGGTACGTAGAGCATATATTTTGAGCCTTCGCTCATGAGTTGTAGGGCTTCTGTCCAGCCGGGTATCACGCCGCCTACGGGAAAGCTAACGGGGGCGTTGCGGTCGTATGAGCTATCGAACTTTGTGCCGTCTATTAGTGTGCCTTTGTAGTGTACAGAAACGGTGTCTTCGGCGGTTGGTTTTATGCCCGTGCCTTGCGCCATCACTTTGTATTGCAAGCCGCTGGCTGTGGTGGTGATGCCTGGGTTTTTGGCGTTGTTGTCCAAATATTTTTTGCCTTCGCCCAGTGCTGCTTTGGCTTTTTCTTGGCTTGCTCTGGTGAAGTAATTTTGGAGATATTCATCTACTTTTTCGGGTTTTACGACCGATGAGTCTTTGCCCAAAAAGACATCGGATACGCCTTTGGCAAACAGTTCGGCATTGACGTTATCTACCACGCCGCCTTGTTTGATGTTTCGACCTATGTTTAGCCCGAGCATGTAGCTCACAGAGTCTTCTGGGGTTTTGAGTTCGGCGGTGCTGCTTGCAATATCGGTTTTGCAGGCATTTAGCGACATTAATCCTACGAGGGATAAGCTGGTTAATATTTTACTATTCATTGATTTTTAATAATTTTTTTAATGTGTACAAAGATACGATTTTTTGGCAATTGTTGATTTGTTTTGGTTCAATTTTAATAAAAAACGGGTGTTTGTTTTTCGTTTTTCGTTTAAGTTGGGTTTAGGAATAGATTTTGGGTGTTTGTGGGTTATAAAAAAAACCGCAAAGGCAGATGCTTTTGCGGTTTGTGTGTTTGGTTTATTTTGTGTAGGTTTTTATTTAACCAATGTTTTGACGATGGTCTCGTCTATCTGGACTTTGTATTTGTTTCGGAGCGATTTTATCCATTCTTCTTGCAAGAAATTTTGGTAGTCTGAGGTTACCAATCCTCTGACTTCGCCGAGTTTTTTGGGTTCGGGCGAACGTGTTTTTTTGACATCGACAAACACGGTGTTGTTGTTGAGCACCACGTCGTTTGAGAGTCCTTTTTTCCAGTCTATTTTGGTTAATATTTCTTTGTCTTCTTTTGAGAATGTGCCTTCGTCCAATTTTAGGTTTAGGGCGTTGTCGGCGTTGATTTGTTTGAGGAGTTCGTCGTTGTTGATTTTTCCTTTTTTGAGTAGTTTGCGTACTTGTGCGGCTATGGCTGGCGTTGAGGCTGAGTAGATGGTGGCATCGGCTCTTTCGCCCCACATGTATTTGGATTTGTTTTTCTCATAAAAACTTTCGAGACCTGCGGTGTCTATTACGGCTTTGTTCCACACGATTTGGTCGGTCAATGAAAAAAGCAAGATGCCTTCTTTGTATTCACGGACGAGGTTGTTGAAGTCGGGATATTTTTTTTCGAGTTGGGTGTCTTCATATTCTATCACCGTGTTTTCTACAAAGGTGTTGTAGAGTTTATTTAAGAAAATGCTTTTGTCGCCGTTGAGTTCTCCCGATTGATTTTTTTCTATAAACTGTGCAAATTGCCCGTTGGTATATGTTTTTCCTGCCAATACAAACAGTGGCATTTGGGCGTTTGAGGCATTTATTTCGCTGGCTCTAAATTTCCCTTTCATGAATGTGGTGTCTTGCACGGCAGCCATGAATTGTTGTTTGGCAGTTAGTTTATCTTTTTTGCCTTTGGGCGATTCGGTAAAGT
>JAYWHZ010000119.1:0-3892 GCA_043777395.1 Bacteroidota bacterium | reverse complement strand
AAGTACTTGATTCGGGGTCATTGGGTAGCCTAAACATTGCCAACGCCCACCGATTTTGAATGCTTAGCTGGTAAATATTTGTACAATCAAGAACAGTCAAGAGGATATACCAAACATGCTATCTGGTGTTGCAAAGGTACTCATTTTATGTCTTTGGCACGGGCAATTGAGTTTATTTTGTGTTTTTGATAATATCTTCGACGATTGAAAGGTGATGCTGCGTATGGATACATAAAAATTTGACCGTTTGTTTGAGCTGCAGATGACCAAAATAGGGGTGTTCAAAATAGGCATTGACTTCCATAGTATCGAGTTTCAAAACATTTTTTTTGGTCTCTTGATGATAATTTCTGAGGTCGTGGGCATCAAAATGGGCTTTGGGCTGTACAATTTTTGGTGCTTTGGCTTTGCCTCTTGGTATCTTGCCCGCTGCAAATATGATGTATCGAAACGGTTTGAACGTCCACCGATATTTGGCTGGCTCGCAGAGTGTCAGGGCTTTAATGATTTGGTTGATGGTCAAAAGCGTGTGTTCAATGTGCCAGCCGACCGACGATTTTGAGGTGTTTTGTTCCAGCAGTTCTTTGTTTGAAATATGGTGTTCGAGTCGGTCTAACAATTGAGTTAATGGGTTCATTTTTTGTGTGTCAGGTTATTTTTTTCTAATATTTTTATTTCAAAAACAGCAATTCTCTGTATTTTGGGAGCGGCCAGAGTTCGTCGGCAACCAAGAGCTCTAAGTCATCGACATCGTTTCTGATTGGGTCAAAAAATTTGCCTTTCACGTGGTCGCAGTAGGCTTCTGCCATTTTTGGGATCGAATGTTCGCCGTGTGCTTTGTCGAATGCTTTTTGCATGGCATCGATATTTTTCTTTAAAGTTGATATTTTTGATGATATTTCTTCGACCAAATGGAGTTGTGGTGTATACAATTTACTGTCGATGCCCAATTCTTTTTGCCCTCTGAGATTTTGTATGAGCCTGTTTTGATATTGGATACTTGCCGGAATGATAGCCGTCGAGACCAGTTCTTGCATCAGTTTGGCTTCTATCTGTATTTTCTTAATGTAGTTTTCCAATGCGACTTCGTAACGGGCTTCGAGTTCGATTTTAGTATAAACATTCAGTTCTTCAAACAACTTAATAGATTTTTTGCTCACAAATGCTGCTAATGCTTTTGGTGTGGTCTTGATGTTTTCCAAACCCCTTTTTTTGGCTTCTTCTACCCATTCGTCGCCGTAGCCGTTGCCTTCAAAACGAATATTTTTTGATGCTTTGATGTACTCTTGCAAAATGGCTAAGATGGCGGCATCTCGGCTTTTGCCCTCGCCAATCTGGCTATCGACCGCAATTTTAAAATCTTTGAGTTGTTTGGCTACCGCAGTGTTCAGTACAGTCATTGCCAAACCACAATTTGCCGACGAACCCACCGCACGCAGTTCAAATTTATTGCCCGTAAATGCAAATGGCGACGTTCGGTTTCGGTCGGTGTTGTCCATCAATATTTCTGGCAGGTTTTTGATGCCGTGTTTCATCACTTCTTGCACCTGTTTTTCGCCACCTTTGAAGTTTGATTTTTCTATCTCGTCCAGCACATAGGTGAGCTGTGTACCCAAAAAAGCCGACATGATGGCGGGCGGTGCTTCGTTGGCTCCCAGCCTGTGGTCGTTGGGTGCCGAGGCGATGGCAGCCCTAATCAAATCGGCATGGTCGTGAAATGCCTTAATCACATTAATAAAAAAAGTGAGAAATTGTAGATTGCTTTTGGGTGTTTTTCCGGGTGATAGTAGGTTTATGCCCGTGTCCGTGCCAAGGCTCCAGTTGTTGTGTTTGCCCGAGCCATTGATGCCCGCAAAGGGTTTTTCGTGTAGCAGCACGGCAAAGTGGTGTTTGCGTGCTATCTTTCCCATCAAATCCATCAACAATTGATTTTGATCTACGGCAAGGTTTATTTCGGCAAATAGCGGAGCACATTCAAACTGCCCCGGTGCCACTTCGTTGTGTCGTGTTAGGAGTGGAATGCCGAGTTTGTGTGATTCTATTTCAAAATCGACCATAAAGCTATGAACTCGTTCGGGTATAGAGCCAAAATAATGGTCTTCGAGTTGTTGCCCTTTGGCGGGCGAGTGCCCAAAGAGTGTTCTGCCTGCCATGATGAGGTCGGGGCGTGCGTTGTAGAGTGCCAAATCCACCAAAAAATATTCTTGTTCGATGCCCAACGTAGGCGACACACGGCTCACGTTTCGGTCAAAATAGTTGCATACGGCTATGGCGGCTTCTTCTACGGCGTGTAGCGATTTGAGCAAAGGGGCTTTGTAGTCGAGCGATTCGCCGGTATAGGATACAAATATGGTTGGTATGCAGAGTGTTTTGGCTGAGTTGCTCTCGAAGATGAAGGCGGGCGAGGTGGGGTCCCAGGCGGTATAGCCCCGGGCTTCGAAGGTATTTCTGATGCCGCCGCTTGGAAACGATGAGGCATCGGGTTCTTGCTGGACGAGTGCCGATGCTGCAAAGACTTCGATGGCTTTGCCGTCGGCGAGTGTAAAGAACGAGTCGTGTTTTTCGGCGGTGGCGCCTGTCAGCGGTTGAAACCAGTGTGTGTAGTGTGTTACGCCTTTGCTCATTGCCCAGTTTTTCATGCCTTGTGCGGTGTCGTTGGCTACGGCGGGGTCTATTTTTTCGCCTTTTTCTATCGAAGCCATGAGGCTTTTGAAGGTTGTTTTGTGCAAGTATTCTTGCATGGCTGTTTTGTTAAAGACATTGGAGGCAAAGTAGGCAGAGACTTTGGTTTGGGGTTGGTCCACTTTGAGGTCTTGGCGTGTTTGCAAGGTATTGAGGGCATTGAAACGGCTGTTGTTCATTTTTTAATTTTTAA
The DNA here is from genome assembly GCA_043777395.1 of Bacteroidota bacterium. Taxonomy (GTDB): domain Bacteria; phylum Bacteroidota; class Bacteroidia; order UBA7662; family JAYWHZ01; genus JAYWHZ01. The sequence continues at coordinate 1,017 of JAYWHZ010000119.1, read as the reverse complement.
CTATTTTAGAATTATTGGCTTTAATGTATTTATTTTTTGTTTTTTTATTTATTTGGTAGGTATAATTTATTAAGACGCTACAAAATTAATACAAATAATCAAATTTGGCAAACAATTTTTAATAAAAGTCATATATTTTATTTTTATATTTAATTAACTCACATTTTTTAATCTTGCATAATAAACTTGGATAAATCTCATTTCATGGGTTAGAGGTTGCGGCATCTCAAAAAATTAGCCATCTTTGCCCATTGCAACCAAAAGTTTAAACAATTTCAATTTTCAATTCTTTCATTAATTTAAATAAAAAAAAAGCCAATATGCTGGCGAAGGCATTGGCTTTTGGGTGTTTTTATCGGTGTTAATATTTTTTTAATCGGTGATAAACGGATAATCTTTTTGCATGTAGATGTCGGTAAAGAAGTCGTTTTCGTTTGGTAGCGGCGACTCTTCGGCAAAGGTGAGTGCCTCGTCTATCTGCTGTTTGATGTTTTGGTCTATGGCTTCGATTTGGGCATTGGTAACATATTTTTTGTCTATGATTAGGTTTCGGACATACTCTACTGGGTCCACTTTTTTGTAGTCTTCGAGTTCTTCTTTGGTTCGGTAGGCTTGTGCGTCAGACATGGAGTGTCCCCGATAGCGGTAGGTGTTTACGACCAAAAACGTTGGTCCGTCGCCTCGTCTGGCTCTGTCGGTGGCTTTTTGCATGGCTTCCATGACGGTTTCGGGTTTCATGCCGTTTACGTTTTCGGAGGGCATATCGTAGGCGAGTCCTATCTTGGTCATGTCGGTTACGTTGGTGGTTCGTTCGAGCGATGTACCCATGGCGTAGCCGTTGTTTTCGACCATAAAGATGACGGGTAGTTTCCAGAGCATCGCCATATTAAATGTTTCGTGTAAGGCACCTTGACGCACGGCTCCGTCGCCCATTTTGCAGAGGCACACGTTTTTGGTGCCGTTATACAATTCGGCAAAGGCAATGCCGGCTCCGAGAGGTATTTGCCCGCCGACGAT
>JAYWHZ010000118.1:0-3894 GCA_043777395.1 Bacteroidota bacterium | reverse complement strand
ATCTGCGTTTAGCAAAATATATGGCACAAACACTTCTTTTGAAGATTTTACCCACGTTTCAAAGGCATTGGACAACGACCTGCTCGTGGTTGGTGGCTTAGAAGATGCGGCTGGTAGCGACCTTATCCTTGCCAAGATAGACCCCTCGACGGGCAGCTCCAACCTTTGGCTCCGAGCAGGGTCTGATAGCATCGACTCGCCGTTTGGTGTGGCTCAATTGGCAGATGGCGGTTTTGTGGTGGCAGCCAACACGCTATCTACCTACGATTTTTATCACGGCGACATGTATATCGTCAAAGTTACGGCATTTGGGACCTTGGCATGGTCCAAAAAATTTGGCAAACCCAACGATGTCGATGAGGGTTTTGCTATGTCGGTGGCTGCCGATGGCAACCTCATCGTGGCGGGTTATTCTTATGCCTATTCGGCAAAGCAAGAAGCGGTGGTTTGGAAAATAGATGCCTCGACGGGCGGCGTGTTGTGGGCAAAGCGATTGGTATTCAGAAACCGACCCATACAATATTTTAGAGCCATAGAAAACACCACCGACGGCAATATCTTGGTCTTGGGAACTTCGTTTTATGCCAATACATTTTACGACCCAATATTAATAAAACTCAACTCAACAACAGGCAACATCGTCTGGGATAAAAAATACGCCTCGACGGGTTCGCAACTCATCTACGCACTCAAAAAAACACCCGATGGCTATGTGTTTTCGGGCAACACACCCAACCCCACAAACGCCAACAAAGCCGATATGTTTGTAACCAAAGTCGATGAAACAGGCACGCCGCTCTGGTCTAAACGCTACAATGCAAGCCTATATGAACGCCCCACAAGCCTATCGGTAGCCACAAACGGCGACATAATGGTGGGCGGCTACGCCGAAATTGCAACACGCAACAGCCTCGACACCACACAAATGGCACTTTATATGCGGCTCAACAGCACCGGAACGATTCAAACAAGCCAAGTCTTTGGCGATACACTCAAACACACCTCTCGGTTTCAATCCGTCATCGCAAACTCACCCACAAACACCATATTGCTAGGCTATACGTTTGCCTTTGGCAACTTCAACGACGGCAAAGCGAGCCTTGTGTCTATCAATTCGAGCAGCACAACACCCCAATTGACTTGTATGCGAAACATACCCTTCAGCACGTTTGCACTCGCCATAGACTCTACCGTGGCGTCGGGCTACGTCCAAAATAACATTGCCGACAACGCAACCGTAGTTGGCGTGTTTAGCCTACTGAGTTTGAACGAAACAACCGTTTGCCTCAACACTTCTACGCAAACTGATGTTCCAAAAAACCAAACCTTAATAGTGTATCCCAATCCTGCCAATTCGTTCATTAACCTACACGCCAGAGACATAGAAAAAGTAGAGATTTTTGATGTTTTGGGTAAAAGCGTTTTGCAAATATCCAAACCTATCGATTCAAATATTGATGTTTTGGGTTTGGGTAAAGGCATTTATGGTATCAAAATAACACATCAATCGGGCAATATCTCGACAACAAAATTTATTAAAGAATAGAAAAATGGGCTCAATCCATCACCAAAATCAAAAAAAACAGACAATAATAGATTAATCTTTACAAATGAATTATTTTTGTTTCTAAGTTTAATGATTTATAAATATATTTTTTACCAATCCATTTAAAATACACACAAATATCCAAATGATTCTCAAAAAATTTTCCTTTTCTTTACTCGTTTGCTTGCTATCTGTCTTTGTCGCATCGGCACAACTCGACCCCAACAGAAACTTTACCGCCCGAGGCACGCTCTCGTTTGGCTCGATGGCTACCAGCGACGTTTGGGGCTATACCGACACCCAAAATAAAGAATATGCCCTCGTGGGGGTAGATAGCGGCATGTACATCGTCGATGTTACAAACCCGGACCAACTCGTCAAAAAACGCCTTATCCCAACGGCTGTCTCCGACTGGCACGACATTTCGACTTGGCAAAACTACGCCTACTGCGGCAACGAAACAAGCGGCGGATTGCTTATCGTCAATCTCGCCAACCTACCAAACGCCAATGCCATCACCTATACCTACATGACCACTGGCGGCTTAAACACCATACACTCGCTACACGCCGAAAACGGATTTCTATACCTCAACGGCACCAATCTGTCGGGTGGCGGCGTTATTATTTATAGCCTTGCAAACCCAGCAGCACCCGTAGAAGTGGGCAGATACATTAACCCAAACAACGCCTACGTCCACGATAGCGAAGTGAGGGGCGACCTCTTGATAGCCTCACACATCAACGGTGGCTTTTTTACACTCGTGAACCTATCAAACAAAGCAATGCCAGTACTCGTTGCAACCCAACAAACACCACTCAACTTTACACACAACGCCGATTTTTCTGACGATGGAAACTTTGTGTTCATCACCGACGAAAAAAACAATATGTTCGTTACGAGCTACGACATTAGCAACCCTGCCAACATCAAGGAGTTGGACCGTGTGCAATCGAACCCCAACAGCCAATCTATTGGGCATAACACTTCTACCGTTGCCAATGGCTATATGGCAGTGTCTTACTACAAAGACGGCATGACGAGCTGGGATATTTCTCGCCCCTCAAATATCGTTCAGATAGGCAACTACGACACCAACCTGCAAACGGGCGGCGGCTTCGATGGCGTGTGGGCAGTTCACCCTTATCTTCCTTCGGGCAATTGGCTTGCGACCGACATCAGCAATGGTTTGTTTGTGGCAACGCCAACACTCAAACGGGCTTGTTTTCTCGAAGGCATCGTTACAGACCAAACCACATCGGCATTGCTATCGGGTGTCAAGATAGAATTTATTGGCACAAACGTGAGTCATCTCAAAAAAGATTTATCGCTTGTTAATGGCAAATATGCTCTTGGTGTAGCCGATTCGGGAACCTATCAAATTCGGGTTTCAAAAGTAGGTTACATCACCCAAAATATTTCTATTAATCTACAAAACAACGCCGTAACCATTCGCAATATTCCGCTCCAATCGCTCACCACAATAGCCATTGGCGGCACCATTAGCCAGACCAATGCCGGCGTTCTTGGCGGTGCAACGGTTCAGCTGACCAACACCGATTTTAATTTTACATTGACCACCAACGCCAACGGCACGTTCAACGCCACCAATGTTTATCCCGGCACCTACGAGGTGTTTGTGGGCAAATGGGGCTACATGACCAAATGTTTTTCAAATGTAGTGGTTGGGTCAGGCTATTCATTAACGGCCATGCTTGACAAAAGCATTTACGACGATTTTGCCATGAATTTTGCTTGGGTAGAGCAAGGCAATGCCTCAACGGGTCGTTGGGTCAGAGCCGCACCAGTAGGCACTTTTAATGGTTCGATACCTTGCAATCCTGCCGCCGATGTGGCAACAGATTGCGGTTTGCAAGCCTACATTACGGGCAATGGGGGCGGTGGTGCTGGCGACGACGACGTGGACAACGGCACGACAAAAATCACTTCGCCAGTTTTTGCTTTGAATACTTACACCAATCCGATGTTGAGTTATGCCCGTTGGTTTTATAATGCTGGCGGCACGGGTTTGCCAAACGACTCGCTGAATGTGTATTTATCAAACGGAACGGTAACCAAACGCATAGAAAGTGTGGTGGCGGCAAGTGCCAATAGCAGCATTTGGGTTACTAAAATGGTTAGAGTGCTTGATTTTATGCCGCTTTCGGCTACGATGACTTGCTGGGTGGTTACGGGCGATTATGCGCCGGGGCATTTGGTTGAGTCGGGATTTGATAAGTTTTCGGTTGTGGAGTCTGTTGGTATCGACCCACAAAACGCAGCCAAAAACACCCTTAACATATATCCAAACCCTGCCAAGTCGATGATTGGCGTAGAGGCTAAGGGCT
>JAYWHZ010000117.1:0-3911 GCA_043777395.1 Bacteroidota bacterium | reverse complement strand
AATTGCCATCAATATATCAAAGGCTGGCGTGGGCATGCAAAAATTTACAGGCGAAAACAAGATGCCTCACCTTGTGGAGCAACATTGGGACGACATATTGCTCCACACTTTTCCCGAAAACATAGCCAAAGCCATTGCCGAGAACGCCGTTTTGCAGGTTGTCGTGTTTAGTATCTTGCTTGCCATTTCCATTTCGATGATGAAAAACCAAGCCATGAAACACAAAATCGTGTCGGGCGTAGAAGCCATGGCAGATATTATGTTCAATTTTACCAAGATCGTGATGTATTTTGCACCCATTGCCGTTGGCGGTGCTATCGCTTCTACCATTGCCAAGATGGGCGTATCGGTTTTGGGCAATTTGGCAATGCTTTTAGGCACTTTGTATGTGGCTTTGATTGTTTTTGTATTGCTGGTTTTCGTACCCATTATGATACTCTGCCGCATTCCGATAGGTCAGTTTTGGAAAGCCGCCAAAGAACCGATGTCTATTGCTTTTGCCACTTCGACTTCGGACGCTGCCCTGCCAAAAGCCATGGAGCTGATGACCCGATTTGGTGTGCCGCAAAAAATCGTTTCTTTTGTTATCCCGACGGGCTATAGTTTCAACCTCGACGGCACGACGCTCTATCTGGCTTTGGCGAGTGTGTTTGTGGCACAAGCCGCCAATATTCCGTTTCCCATTGAGCAACAAATCGTGATGGTTTTGACGCTGATGCTCACCAGCAAAGGTGTGGCAGGTGTGGCGAGGGCTTCGCTGGTGATTTTATCGGCAACGGCAGCGGGTTTTGGCTTGCCCGAATGGCCTATCTTGGCAATTTTTGGGATAGATGCGTTGATGGATATGGCTCGAACGTCGGTCAATGTGATGGGCAACTGCCTTGCGACGGCTGTGGTGGCTCGTTGGGAGGGCGAATTGGACGACGAGAAGATGAAGGCATTCTAAATTTTTGCGATGAAAGAAATATGGTTTATCTGTATGTTTTGGTTTATTTGGCACACGGGCGTGTGGCGATAGATTGTTTTGTGCTGTGTGTTTTACAATGTAAGGTTTTGGTTTAATAAAGAAATTTAGTGCGGAAAAAATGTTGTTATTTTGGGTTTTGAAATTAAACATTTTAGGTTTAATATTTTTGTTGCCATTCATTTTTAGTAACCCTCACAAAACAAACCCATGATAGAAACATGTATACTCGACAAAGCCATGCCGGCATCATTTATTATCTCTGATTTAAAAAAAAGTATCTTTGCCTTCGAGAGCATCGATTTGACCAACATACAGCAAGCAAGCCTGATGGACAGGATAGACACCAAGTTTGTGTTTCACCAACACAATCTGGCTACAATTTTGAATAACATAAAATCGGATTATATGTGTTTAGAAATTGACAGCCAGCGAATTATAGATTATGAAACATTGTATTACGACACAAAAAACTTTGATTTTTACCTCAATCATCACAACCAAAGGCGAGGCAGATACAAAATCAGGTCGAGAAAATATGTGAACAACGACATGTCGTTTTTTGAAATAAAATATAAAAACCAAAAAGCCCAAACGAGCAAAACCCGCATTATCACAACCGATACGCTAACGCAGATAGACCAAGCGGCAAGCAACCTGCTGCGCCAACGCACGCCCATAGACCCCCAAACGCTCTTGCCCCAACTTTGGATTTACTACCAACGGATGACGCTGGTCAAAAAAGATTTTTCGGAGCGTGTTACACTCGATTTGTTTCTCCACACCAAGAGTTTTGACAACCAACGCTACTACTCTTTTTCGAGTCTGGTGGTTGCTGAGGTCAAGCAGGGCAAATTTGATTCGCACTCGCCTTTTGTTCAGATGATGGCTTCGCATCGGGTTCAGCAGCTCTCTATCAGCAAATACTGCCTATCGACGGCGGCTTTGTATCCCAATATCAAACAAAATAATTTTAAGAAAAAACAGTTACGACTAAACAAAATCATTTATGGATTTCCTTTCAACGCTTGACCAAACCCTACTTTTCGGCACCCGTGTCTTAAACCAACACCTGCTGCTGCTCCTACTGATTCGTTTTGGCATCAACTTTACGGTGGCTTACCTCATTATCCGCAAAATTTATTTTTACAGCAACCCCGATAAAAATCACTTTTTTGCCTTTTTGATGATAAATCAACTCATCTTTTTTGTGTGTTTCTTGATGAGCAACGCCAATTTGAGTCTGGGATTTGGGTTTGGATTGTTTGCCATTTTTTCTATTTTGAGATACCGAGCCGACGAGCTGCCCGTCAAAGATATGACCTACTTGTTTGTGGTCGTAACGATAGCCGTCATCAACTCGGTGGTGTCAAAAGAAGTAGGCTACATCGAAATTTTAATTACCAACGGCATTATTTTGCTTTGCTTGGCGGTGATAGAGCGGTTTTGGATGCCCAAACAACTCATTACCAAAAACATAAACTACGAAAAAATAGACCTCATAAAACCCCAAAATAGAGCCGCTCTGCTCCAAGATTTGAAGGACCGAACGGGGCTTAACATCATCAACGTGAAGGTTCAAAAAATCGATTTTTTGCAAGATACCGCCCTGCTTCGCATCTACTATCTGGAAGAGAATGGGCTTTAATTGCTCGTTTTTGGGCAAGATGATTGTTAATATTGATGGGTAGAGAGCATAACGAGTGTGCAGGCTTGGAGTGTTTCGATGCCTTCGAGTTGTAGCATTTGTTCAAATTCGGCGTTTTCGGCACCCGGATTAAAGACTACTCGGCTGGGTTTTAGATTTATAATATATTGATAGTAAGGCACTTGATTTGTTGGGCTGAGATAGAGCGTTACCGTATCAATGTCTGCAAAGAATTCGGATTTGGTCTGAATGTCGATGCCCTTAACGCTGCCGATTTTGTTGCCCAACGCCACGACCTCAAAGCCATGCTGCAAGAGGCTACATATTGCCATGTAACTGTATCGACTGGGATTAGTGCTTGCACCTAAGACGAGTGTTTTTTTCATTTGTTTGTAGATTGAAATATCCGGTTAATGGTTTGATTATTAAATTCATAAAGCCCTAAAAACCAATGACTTCTCTCTGCAATGGCATGCTCATGCAGTGTGTGCCGCCTCTGGCTCTCGATAGCTCCGACGAAGGCAAGAGTATCAACGTATCGCCTACGATGACCTCGTCCAAAGTCTTGCCACTTTCCATCTGCTGCAAAAACTCGTGGGCGTGCAAAATCTCAAACCCTTTGGCTCTAAACTGCTCTGTTGTCAATACATTTCTATCATAACCAATGATAACACCTTCTTTGAGGGTCAAAAAATTGCACGCATCAGTCCACTGCTCCCGTTCGCTATACGGAAACTCGCCGCCCGCCGAATAAACCATCTCACATTTGGTACAGCCATAGTCTTCAATGCTGATTTGCTTAAACAAATCTTCGAGATATTTGAGTTTTTTGCTCACCACAACCTTATAATCGTCTTTTTCTTTGGGCAATCGGGTAAATTGGGTAATGGTAATAAGGTTTTCGAGTTCTTTTTGCTCCTCTTTATCCGAAAGTATATAGGCAAAATCCTTTTTATTCGATTTTTTGATGGCATTTTTAGAGAAATTACTAAACAATATCCACAAATCACGTTTGACCTGCGTAAAAACAGTGTCTATGTGCATAAAATCACGTTTTTGAGGAATCCGAACAACGGTTATTTTATTTACCAATGCCTTATCAAACAGTTTATTAATAACCTGCTCTACGGCTCTTATCGAGGTGCGTTCGCTGACACCGATGAGCAGATGGCTTTTGGCAATCATCATCACGTCGCCGCCTTCGACCGTAACGGCGTTTTGGGCTTGCTCTTCTTTATCAGCCAAAAAAATGGTTTCATTTTCGGTCAGTTCTATCACTTTGTCGGATAGCAGCAGGTC
>JAYWHZ010000116.1:0-3929 GCA_043777395.1 Bacteroidota bacterium | reverse complement strand
GCCTTGCCCGTCGCTTTCTATCGAGCCGCCTTCGAGGACTAAGGGCATTGTTTTGAGTTTGATTTTTGGGTTAAAGGCGTTGCTTTTGTGTAGTTTTTGGTTGATGAGATTGTCAAAATGAGCAGCAAATTTCAATCCCCAACCATTAAACATAAAATCTAAAAGCAGCGGTTTGCCTTTTTCGTTTTCGACTGAGATAGCGGCATGGTCTCTTGCCCAAGTGTCGTTCGTGTCGAGTTGTGCAAGCCTGATATTGGACATTTTGCAGCCAAAATCGGCGAGTTTTTGGTGTGTTTCTGTTTTATTTTTGCAGACGATAAGCACCATTTGGCGTTGGCTTATGGTTTGGGCAATGGTCATAAAACACTCTAAAACTTGGGTCAGGTTGTCTTTCCAATCGGTGTCTTGGTGCGGAAAAGTGAGTTGAACGGCACTTTGAGGCTCCCATTCGGCGGGCATTCGCATCATATTTTTTTGTTTAATGGATTAATAGATTTTTTAGAAATTAACGTTTTGTGTGGTTGTTTTGAGGCTCGATTTTCTGCCTTTGTCATCGACGCAAGTAATCGTTATTATGCCACTTTTTGGGGTAAAAAATATTTTTTGAGTTACATTAGCTTGTTTGTAAAACTGATTATCGATATACCAAAACACTTTTTCCACATCGTTGGCAGCGTTGCATTGGAGCAAGAGTTGGAGGCTATCGGTTACATCTACGAAGTAGGTTTTGTTTTGGAGCGGCGAGGTAATTTCGGGGGCATTTTGGGCAAATATACGGTCGCAGTTTGGGTTGTGTGTCGGTATTTTTTGGTAAGGCAGGTGATATTCATTAAAATAATGCAACATTTGAGGCGAGTAGTTGGGGTAATATTTTTTCTTAAATCCATTTTCGGGTTGGCAATTGGTACAAAAACTGATGCTGCTATCTGCCGACACCGAGTGCATTTCAAGGTGTTCGCAAAGTTTGTTTGACGAGACCGTTGGGATATAATAATCCATGACTTGGTTGTGGCAAAAATCGTTTGGTATCTGCCCAGTTTCGGCACACACGAGTCTAAAATCAAGATTTTTTGGCATCTCAAACGCTTCTTGTGTGGTGTTGAGGTCTATGGCATTAAAAATTTGGAACAGCAGCGGCGCCGCAACAGTTGCCCCGGTGAGTTCGGCAACGCCCTGTCCCGAAAAATTGCCAATCCACACACCGATGGTATATTGTCGGTTGTAGCCGATGCTCCAAGCGTCTTTTCTGCCGTAACTGGTGCCTGTTTTCCAAGCAATTTTAGGCATATTGATGGCGTTTTGCCACTGCGAAGGCAGTTCGGGACGGGTGAGTTGGGTCAGGATTTGGGTCAATAAAAAAGTCGATTCTTCGGAGAGAATATCGTCGTTGGAGGTTTTTCCGCCGTTGGCAAACGCCCAGTAGAGCCAAGTCATGTCTTCGAGCGTAACGCTACAGCCACCCAAAGCCACAGAAAGTCCCATCGTTTTTTTGTTTTTTAATACATTTTTAAAACCAATTTTTTGCATGGCTTTAAACAGCGTATCGAGGGTTATCTGCTCCAAAATCTTTACGGCAGGAATGTTGAGTGAGTTTGCCAACGCAAATTCGACAGACACATTGCCATTAAATTGTTGATTAAAATTGACGGGTTCGTAGCCAAAATAATTGACAGGAACGTCGGCGACGGTCGTTTTTGGCGTTATGAAACCTTTATCCATCGCCAAGCCATAGACCAAGGGTTTGAGCGTGCTACCCGGCGACCGCAACGCCCTGATGCCATCGACCTGCCCGCCATCGCTTCGGTTTTGAAAGTCGGCAGAGCCGATGTAGGCTTCTATCTGGCTGGTTTGGTTGTTGATGACCAACACGGCGGCATTTCTGATGTTTTTGATATAAAGATTAGCGATGTAGTTTTTGGTCAGGCGTTCGATGGTTTTTTGTTTGTTGAGGTCGAGGCTTGTTTTAATGATGGGTTGGTTTGGGTGTTCATTTTTTTGTCTGATGGCAAAATGCGGTGCAAAACGGGGCAACTCTCGCCTGAGGCAACGCATCGGTTCTTGCAAAGCATCGAGAATATCGGTTTTGTCAAACGTGTTTTGGCTTAAAAAATAGTTGAGCCAGCGTTGTCGTTCTGCGAATAGTTTGGTGTTATTTTGGTTTATTTTGAATGTGTTTGGTCGGTTTGGCACCACCACGAGCGTAACGACTTCGGCTAAGGAAAGATTTTGGGGCAGTTTATCAAAATAGAGCATGGCAGCAGATTTTACGCCTTCTACGTTGCCGCCATAAGGCACCAAATTGAGATAGAGTTGCAAAATTTCGGCTTTGGAGTAATGGCATTCGAGTTGCGTAGCCCTAAACAATTCAACGATTTTGTTGCCGTAGGTTCGGCGTTTGGGTTCGAGCAATCGGGCGACCTGCATGGTGATGGTCGATGCCCCAGAGGTGCGTTTTTGTTTAAGGATATTATTAACCAAAGCCCTTGCGATGGCTAATGGATTGATGCCCAGATGATAGTAAAAATAGCGGTCTTCTTTGGCTATGATGGCTTTTCGGAGCGTTGGATTAATCTCCGATAGCTCGGTAAACAACCGCCATTTGTCGTCTTTTGATAAAAAAACATGCACGATTTGCCCTTTGCTATCTGTGATAATGGTAGAAAACGGTTTGATTTTTGGCAATGGAAACAAGGCATTGAGCAAGAGAAAACCCAAAAGCAGAGCCATTAAAAAAGAGAAAAAGAATCTTGTTGTCCGGTTTTTAATCCATCGTTTTAGCATCACAATTTATCCATTCAAGTATTTTTTTAGGTTTTTTGTTTGTTGTTCGGTGGGTTTTTCTGCTGGCGAGAGTTCAAAACGGACGTTGCCACTGGGCTCCAATTTTACTTTTATGGTTTTGAGTTTGGTATCTCGGGCAACGAGAAATTCGAGTTCGTCGCCCGTTTTTTTGTAGCGAACCAAAGCCGCCAAATCTCCACCAAATCGGTAGCCATCAACGGCAATTATCTCGTCGTTTACGTTCAAGCCCGATTTCCACGATGCCGTATTTTTGGTCAAGAAAGTGATTTTGTTGTTCGGAGCAATATTCATACCCAAATAAGGGTCGGCATTGCCCGCTGCGGTATTTTTGAGGTTCAAGCCGATGTGTTGAAAGTAAGTTGCAAAGTCGATGGTTTGTGTGTCGTAGATAAAATTATCGACAAAAGAGGTCATATTTTTTTGTGTTACCAAGCTCAAGGCATCGAGGAGTTCGCCATCGGTAAAACCTCTGTTTTTGCCCTTATAGTAAGTTTGGTAGAGATATTGCATCACGTTGTCTAAGTTTTTACTTCCGTTCGATTGGTTTATGATTTCCATGTCGAGCATTGCTGCTACGGCAGCCCCTTTGGTATAGTAAGAGATGGTCGAGTTGTTTGAGTTTTCGTTTGGTCTATAATATTTTATCCAAGCATCGAAGCTCGCTTCTGCCAGCGGCTGCACGTAGTTGCCCCTTGTGTTGGATATGCTGTTGATGCCATCGACGACCGTAGCCATAAAAAAATTGTCGGTGGTGATGCCTGCTCTTCTCAAAATAACATCTTCGTAATAAGCCGTAAAACCTTCGGCAACCCAGAGATTGTGCGTATAGTTCTCGTTGTCGTAGTCGAAGGGTCCAAGCTCGATGGGTCTCAATCTTTTGACGTTCCAGAGGTGAAAATATTCGTGTGCCAGCAGTTGGAGAATGCCTGTGTAGGTCGTTTCGTTTTTGTAAGCCCATTGATTGACTTGGCATGTTGTGGAGTTGAGGTGTTCGAGACCGCCGCCACCTGCCGCTATGTTGTGAATGATAAACAGGTATTTTTTGCAAGGGTGTTCGCCAAAAATTTTTGTGGAGCTCTCTACGATTTTGATGATGTCTTTTTTGAGGCGTTCTATGTCGGCGTTGT
>JAYWHZ010000115.1:0-3930 GCA_043777395.1 Bacteroidota bacterium | reverse complement strand
AATTTTGTAAAGAAAAAAGTTTTGCTTGCTAAAATTAAATTTTAGTAAATTTGTACACAAAATGGGTCTCGTTCGTTATATGACCCAAGCCACAAGCCAAAATGTCTATACAAAACACCATCAAACAACTCTCTAACGACTATTTTAACGAGATTGTAGATTGCCGAAGGTATCTCCATCAATTTCCCGAACTCTCATTTGAAGAATTTGAGACCGCAGCGTTTATCCAAAAAAAACTATTCGAGTTCGGCATCACCAACGTCAAAACAATGGCAAACACCGGAACTGTCGTGCTGATTGAAGGCAAAAATCCATCAAAAAAAACCATTGCCCTGCGGGCTGATATTGACGCTCTGCCCATCGTAGAGCAAAATAACGTACCCTACAAATCTAAAATAAATGGCAAAATGCACGCCTGCGGACACGACGTACACACCAGCTGCCTTCTGGGCGTAGCCAAAATACTCAACCACCTCAAAAACGACTTTGAAGGCACCCTAAAACTCATCTTCCAGCCCGCCGAAGAACGCCTGCCGGGCGGTGCCTCCATACTCATCAAAGAAGGCGTACTAAAAAATCCTGCACCCACACACATCATCGGGCAGCATGTGTTGCCACAACTCGAAGTGGGCAAAGTGGGCTTCATCTCGGGGCAATACATGGCATCGGCAGACGAAATAACCATGACCGTAACTGGAAAAGGCGGACACGCCGCCATGCCTCACCTCAACATCGACACTGTCATGGTAACGGCACAAATACTCGTCGCTTTGCAGCAAATCGTGAGCCGATATGCCAATCCAACCATTCCGACCGTACTCTCATTTGGAAAAATAGCCGCCGAAGGTGCTTTTAACATCATTCCCAACGAAGTGGTGGCCTGGGGAACATTCAGAACCATGAACGAAACATGGCGAGAACAAGCACACCAACAGATGAAAAAAATGGCAGAAACAATGGCTCAAAGCATGGGTGCGTCGTGCCAATTTTTTATTAATAAAGGCTATCCAGTCTTGTATAACGACCCCAAACTAACCGAAAACGCCCGGCAGTGTGCCAAAGATTTTTTGGGAAGTAGCAATGTAGTGCAGCTCGACAAATGGCTCGCCGCCGAAGATTTTGCCTACTATTCGCAGAAAATACCTGCTTGCTTCTATCGGCTGGGCGTTAGAAATACCGCAAAAAACATCACCGCATCAGTCCATACACCAACCTTCGACGCAGACGAAAAAGCCTTAGAAATCGGTATGGGATTGATGTCGTATATTGCTCTCGAAGAATTAAAACGTTAAATCCTCAAAACAATTAAAACCTATATTTGATTAATGGCATTCAAAATCGAAACCATAGAACCCAAAGACAACAGAGGCATTGTGATGGCTTTTGCAGTCATTTTGTTGTGGCTCATGCTGCTTCTTTTCAATTTTAACTACACCATAAGTTGGTCAAATCCATTGACTTATGTCTTGTTTTTTATTCAAATACATCTTTTTACGGGCTTGTTTATCACCGCACACGATGCCATGCACGGCACAATATACCTCAAAAATAAACACATCAACCGATGGATTGGTACCGTTTGTCTGACGCTTTTTGCCTACAACTCGTATGCCCTTTTGTTGCCCAAACACCACCAACACCACCGCTTTGCAGCAAGCGAGCAAGACCCCGACTATCACCCGCCGGGCTTTTGGCGTTGGTACTTGTTTTTTCTCAAAGAATACATCAGCCTTCGGCAAATTGTGTTGATGGCAATCACTTTTAATGTGCTAAAATCCTTGTTTCCTACCGAAAACATTGTTTTTTACTACATCGCCCCTGCCATTTTGAGTACGCTCCAACTTTTTTATTTTGGAACCTACCTGCCCCACAAAGGCGAACACACCGCAGATAACGTCCACAAAGCCCATTCGCAACCCAAAAATCACCTCTGGGCGTTTGTGAGCTGCTACTTTTTTGGCTACCACTACGAGCATCACGATTCGCCCCAAACGCCTTGGTGGTTGCTACACACCAAAAAAAAATGATAGAGTTCTAATTTCAAAAATCGTTTTTTCAATATTTTAATGTGGCAAACTTATTTTTCCCATCGATACATTGAATGCCAAACTGTCTTGGTTTTTCTGTGCCTCGCTGGCGGTTCCCGCTACGCATTCGTTGGCTAACAAGGCAAACAACACGGCTTCTTTGGCATCGGGATTGATTTCCAAATCGGCAGTGGTTTTTATCTCACAATGTGGCAATTGGTCGGCTATTCGTTTCATTAGCAATGGATTGTGCATGCCGCCGCCGCTGGCATAAAGCGTGTAGTGTTGGTTTGTTTTTAGGCATTTTTGTATTGCAGACACAATCATATCGGCAGAAAATTGGTTCAAGGTCGTTAAAATATCTTCATTGCTGAGTTGGTTTTTGGGTAGCGTTTGAAGTGCTTTTTGCAGATAGTCGAGGTTAAACAATTCGGGACCGGTGGTTTTTGGAAATGGTTTTTCAAAAAAATCGTTTTGCCCAAGTGCTTCTAACAATGCTTCATCGACCGTTCCTTTCATTGCCAGCATAGCGTTTTGGTCATATTGGTTGGGTGCAAAATGGCGTTGAACAAAAGCGTCCATCATCGTATTTCCGGCACCAACATCGGTACTGAACACCTCGTTTGGGTTGATGGTGGCGGGCAAAAACGTAAAATTGGCTATGCCGCCAATGTTGAGCATGATGCGGTTTTCGCCCAGTTTTGAAAACACCAGATAGTCGCCATAGACCGCCAGCGGAGCGCCTTGGCCGCCTGCGGCAATGTGTTTTTGCCTAAAATCGCTGATGGTGATGATGCCCGTTTGGTGTGCTATGTGGTCGCCATCGCCAATTTGAAGGGTCGCATTGCCAAATTTAGGGTCTCGATGCAAGATTTTTGGTGCGTGGTAGATGGTTTGCCCGTGGCTCGCTATCAGGTCGACATCTTTTTTATTAATGTTCCATTTTTCAATTGTTTGGTTTATCATCTGTGCGTGTTGCAAGCCAATCCAAGCGTTGAGCAGGCACACTTTTTGGAGGTCGGCAGAGCGTTTGGCAAACACAGATAGTATCTCGTTTTTAAAATCAGTGTCGTAGGCAACGGTTTCAAAATGTAGGAGTTTGACTTTGGTATTTAGTCCCGATTTGGAAATTTGGCAAAGGGCAATATCCAAGCCGTCGAGCGAAGTACCCGACATAAGCCCAATGATAGTCCGGGTGGGTTTATTGGCAATCTGGTAAAGTAAATTGAGGTGTTGGAGCATGTTTTTTTTGGTTTTCTATGCACTTTGAAAAGCAGGTTGTTCGCTTTGATATTTGCTTGTTTCTGGCTCTTAGTGAGGTATTTACGATTTCGTTTTTATATTGGTCGATAAACTGTTTGCCGCAAGTTCGGCACAGATAATTTTGAACTTACAAGCATTTTTTAGTATCTATCTTCTCAATAAGGGCAATTTAACTTAACTTTTATTTCGCAGATAAAACCTACAAAGATGGCATTTATTGTGGATTTTAAACATCATACTTGTTAGGTTTTGAATAGGATCGGCATTTATGCCAACCCTATTCAAATGTTTTTTACTCTTATTTTTATCTGTTGTGTTTTGGTTGCCATTTTGGCGTGTCAATCCTGCAAGGTTTTTTAAAACCTTGCAGGATTAGATATTCTATTTTTTTAGGTTTTTCTACCTAATCAACTTCACCGATTTGTAGCCACTAATATTCAAAAAATAAATGCCCTGCTGAAACGCCGTGAGGTCAATTTCAAAAAGGGGGAATGTTGATTTTTGAGTATTATTTGATAGATTTTTCATTTTTCCTAATTTTTATTTTATTGGTGGAAAAAGTGATAAACAATTTGCGTTAATAAAAAAATCTTAAATTTAAAAATGCTGAACCTGTGTTTTCTCTAAGGCGAAGGGCTAA
>JAYWHZ010000114.1:0-3931 GCA_043777395.1 Bacteroidota bacterium | reverse complement strand
CAGCGTCGCAAGATTAACTATGTCATAATTAATATTTTAAACTATTCTTTCACAAATTTAATATTTGATTTTGCACCTGTCTTAGCGTCAGTTGCTTCTATCATATACAAACCTACTGCAAGACCAGACGCATCGTAAGTGAAAATATTCACACCTTCGGTCATCACTGCCGTAGTGTTAAATACCATTCTACCCGTTACATCTGTAATCTTGATAGCCGCACGGCTGCCTTCCACAACGTTGATGGTATAAACCATCTGACCGCTCGTAGGGTTTGGCATCACCGAAGTAATGTCTATGCTGCTGCTGTTAAACAAAATACGAACCACTGGCGTCGCATCTGTCTTGCCATCAATGTCTTTGGCTACAACACGGTAGTAGTTATAACCAGCCTTAGGCGAAGCATCAACACTAAAATACGATGTGCTGCTTCCGCTCACGCCCTGAGCCTTAACGGTGTTGATGGTCGTAAACTTAACATTGTCCGAAGAGCGTTGAACCTCATAGTTGGCAATGTTCAATTCGCTCGC
The DNA here is from genome assembly GCA_043777395.1 of Bacteroidota bacterium. GTDB lineage: Bacteria > Bacteroidota > Bacteroidia > UBA7662 > JAYWHZ01 > JAYWHZ01. The sequence goes on along the minus strand of JAYWHZ010000114.1, from coordinate 3,401 downwards.
TACCAACCAATTCAAAACAACTTTCTGACCACTCATCTTACCAGTAAAACTGATGTACTCGATAGGCAAACCGCAATTTGGAAAACCCAACGGACCCGATGGACAAGCCAAACAACCCGCTGCTGGTGCTGCATTCTCAATAGACAAAACCGCAGAACTCACACAGTTTGGCAAACCCGTAAACGAACCCGTCGTGTTGCATATCGGCAACGCTGGTGGGCTTGCTGGTGGGCAACCAACACCCGTTCCCAAATAAGTCAAACCCGTTATACAATAAGTATAAGAACCGCCTGGAGGTGTAGCCGTAGCCGTGATGGCATCGGTGGTCGTGTTGCAAGCCAAGTTTGTTACCGTGATGGTCGGCTTTGGCGAAACAACTATTGTGCGTGTAATTGGTGTTCCCAAACAAGTCGTTGTGCCACACACAAACGTTGGCGTGATGGTTATCGTTGCCGTTTGGCAAGTCGTTACAGCAGGTGCCACGCCCGATATATCGCCAGTACCACTTGCAGCAATACCAGTTGCCGTATTGTCGTTAGTCCAAGCGTATGTTACACCAGTTGTCGTTCCAAATGCTGGCGAAGTAAATGCCATAGCAATAGCACCTCCCGAACAAACCGCCGCTGCTGTTGCAGCCACGTCAGGCACTGGTGTTACCGTTACATCGACCGTAATAGGTAAGCCAGCACAGTTGGTACAAGGTGCAGTACCCACATAGCGTGGCGTGGCGGTGAGCGTTACCGTTTGGCAAGTCTGAACACCAGCAGCCAAAGTAAGCGAACCCGAAATAGATGCCGACATAGCAGCACCAGTAGCACCAGCCGCAAGACCAATCACATTGGCATTCACGCTGCGTGTCCAGTCGTAAACCACTGCCGAAGCAGGTGCGATAGCCGGAGCATTCGTGAATGCAATCGGTGCAATGGCACTACCCGAGCAAATCGTTTGCGTAGCGGTAGCTGGTGCGGTAATTGTTGGTTTTGGCGAAACCGTAATTTTTACCGAAGTAGGCTCTGCCACACAGTTGGTGGTCGTACCATCGCAGAGTGGACGAAGGTTGCTGTTGGTACCAGCAACTGCAATGGTGTATTCTGTACAAGTGGCAAGGTCGGCAGGTGCCGTAAACACAGGTGCCAATGAAGCCGAAGTGGCACTCAAACAGCCAGGGCAAGCCGGTGTAACCGTGTAGCTTGGTGTAGTAGCCGTAAACACACCCGTAGAATTGAAAAGAAATCTGTCGTAAATACCCGAAAATGCAGTAATAGTTACAGTAGAATTGGGTGTACCAAAATTACAGTTGGCATCGCTGATGGTGATTGTACCATTGGTGAGCGGTGAGGTTACGTTGAGCTGGTTGTTGCCATAGCCTGCTGCTGGTGGCAAAGCACCATCGGTGATGGTGAATGTAGCACCCGACAAGTTTGCACCAGCACCAGTAATAAGTCCACCTGTGTAACTATCGCCTTTCATGATGAGAACACCATCTACCCTTATATCTAAGTCTCTTAAACCGAAAGTTGCGTCCGTGTAATTAGACACACGGAAGGTGATAGACTTAAGTTTGGGTGCACGGCAGCTGACAGGAGGAGTCAAAGAGACACTAGCTGTTTGACCCAGAGCAGCAGTACAGGCTGTTCCATTAGGAATGCTTGAGGTTGCTGGACCACCGACAGTAATAGTTGTTGGTGTGGTCGGGCATTGTTTGAGGGTAGTGGTTAGATTTACTGTACCACCGGCACACACTGCATTTGAGGCAGCTGCTATTTTTGCTGTGTCTTTCACAGCAGGATTGACTACCACCGTGCGTACAATATCGCAGGCAGAAGCACAAGCCGCAGCCAATGGGTCTTTGATGGTGATGACGTATGTTCCTGCTGCTACACCAGTGGCTGTTTTGACACCTGCGGCAGTCGTTACAAACGTTGCAGCAGGCACCGAGGTGATGTTGTAGGTTGTTTGGGCTGCTGTGATGCCTGTCTGGCTCGGATTAGACGAGCCACCCGCCAAGCCACTTACAGTGATGCAACCGTCACGAACACCAAAACACGATTCGTCGATGGCAACAGCATTGCCCAGCATAGGCGATTGTGCCGATACAAACTTAACGCAAGTGGTGGACTTTGTGCCATTGCAGGCATCTTCGTAACGTGCACAGACCGTAGAGACGCTCCTCACTACACCATCGCCAAAGTCTTTGGTATAAGTACCCGGCAAGGAGAATGGATTGGTGCCATTGCCAGCAAATGGATTGTTTACAACATTGGTAACACACTGTGCACCTGCTGCATTGACACTTCCAAAAGCACCCAATAGACCAGTATAGTCGTTGGGATAAACAGTTGTGGTGGTCGCCGTGCAGGGTGCTAAAGCTGCCGCACATGCTACTACACCAGGCACCGTATTGGGTGAAATCTGAACGCCATTGTTAAAAAAATAGGTAGCCGTAGTACCACTTGGGTAAGTGGTTACAGCAGGGTCGCAATCGGGGATACCAAATACGTTGCCTGTTGGTGCACCTTTGCAGTTGGTGGGACTACTTGGGGCTATTTTGGCTATGTCTCGGCAGTTTATCACCACCACATTGGCACCTCGGTTGGCTGCTATGTTTGGGTTGCCGGTGATGAGTGTGTCGTTGGTAGCAGTTGTGGCACCACCCAAAGAGTTGGTACCTATTGTAACCATTGTATTGCCTGCACAAGTGCTTCCCGTGGCACCATTATCCAAGCTGGCTGCATTGGGTGCTTGTTGGAATGTGCTTGTGTAAGCGGCATTACCAGCCGTACAGGTGGTTAGACCCGATACGGTGAGGGTAGGTCTGCTGATTTGGTTGAGTGCTCCGCCGGCTACAAAAGTAACTTTGGCACTGCGTGCTTCTGACACAACAGCCGTAGTGATTCCATTGACTACTCTTGCACAAGCGATGTCGTTTGCGAGGGTCTGATTGTTTCTGCTGATGCTGCTGGTCGTAACAGCACCGCCAGCTGTACAAGCTGGGCGATTGATGATGATTTCCCAGACGTAGGCATCGTAGCGTTGTCCTGCGCACAATGCAGTGTTAGGGATTGTGAATGACAAAGGCAGAGGCGTGGTACAGACACCAAAAGTAGCAACTGCTGTGGTGGTCCAAGTGCCATTGTAAGTACCTGTGGCAAGGCTGGCACCTGTGGCGGAGGATCTGCGTGCAAGTTCGGTGGTGTAGCAGGTAGATGTTTTGGTTGCGGCACAGGTGATGCCATCGATTGCTCCACCACTGGTGATGCTTGCACGGTTTTGGCACGATGCGTTGGTAGCACTCAAATAGCTGGTACCAAAGCTGTATTCATTGCTGTAGCCATTTGGGGCGGGTGAGCCATTGCCTACGATTTGTAGTATGTAGAACACTGAGCCGTTGGTACCATTGG
>JAYWHZ010000113.1:0-3935 GCA_043777395.1 Bacteroidota bacterium | reverse complement strand
CTATACCCCTCAAAAAAAGTTGTTCGTTTACGGAGCGATAGGCGTTTAGCCCTTGCCCTTGCCGCTTGATGTTCATCACAAAAGGCGATTTGGCAAAGCCAATGCCCGACCAAAGCACCAATCCTTGCCCAAATTGAAGCCGATAGTCGCCGATGATCAATTTTTTGAGTTTGCCTTGGTTGTATAATCCCACGTGAAAGGAATAAAAGTCAAAGCCTTTGGGTTGCGAGCCTTTGAAGAGTTGTTCACCCGGGTCTTTTTCGGCTACGATGCCCATCGAGAGTCGGTTTGCAAATCGGTATTGGTAGCGAACAAACAGCCCTTGTCGGTTGCCCAGATAGTATTGATTGCCCGACGTACGTGCTTTTTCGGTGTAGCCGTAGGGTTGCTGAACGACCATTCTGGCTCTGACTATCAGGTCGTTGGTTCCCAAAAAAGACAGGTTTTTGAGTGTGATTTTATCTTTATAAATGTCTTCTTCGATGGTTGTGTAGGGCAGCATGCGTTTGATGGTTTCGATGTCCCAATGTGGCACGGCTTGGAGTTCGTAGATAGAAATGAGGTTTCCAAAGCGTTCACGGTAGGCAAGGAGGGCGTTTATCTGGAGGTCGTTGATGAGCAGCAGGTTGTCTAAGTCTTCTCTTTGGGCTCGGTTGAGGTTGAGCGGTTTTTTTTTGTAGAGTTCTATTTGTTCAAAAATATCGGTAAAGTCGATTTCGCCGTCGTTTCCTTCCGATATGTTTTGTATCAGGTCTTCGGCGGTTTGTTCGGCGGCGGAGTTGTTTTGGTTTTCGTTGGTTTGGGCGATTGCCACGCTTTGCATTAGCATTAAAAAAAGCAGTATTGATACACAGTTTTTCATTTTTTTGGAGGCATGTTGGGTTTTATTTTTGCAATTATTTTTTATACCAAAGATGCCCTTGCAAAGGTAAAATTTATTTTTCAAACCCTTTTAAATAAAAAAATTGAACGGTTAATACTTGTATTTAAGCATTTGTATCTGTTGGTGAAAATAATTCAAATACCGTTGAATGCGTTTCAATCGGAGTGTTTTGAGGCTTTTGTGTTTGTTTGTTTTGGGCAATGTGTCGTCTATTATTTTACCATTTACTTTACCTGTAAATAAGGTTTCTGCTTGGTAATGCTGGTAAGGAATGCCAAAACTGTTGGCATAGTGGGCGTAGAAAAAGGTGTTTTCTTGGGGTTTTGGTGGCAGGTTGCCGTCGAGGAGCCAGAGCATGGTTTGCTGGTGGTTTTTGGGGTTGTAGGTGCAGTCGAAGGCATCATAAAAAATCACGCCACACAGCACCGAAGGTTTGCCCCAAAACGTCGCTTCAAGCCCAATGGTAGAGCCAAACGATGCCGTTGTGTTGGCTGCAAACATCAGATCGTAAGTGCTTAGCTTAGATAGTGGCTCTATGACGGTCGTGTTTTTTTGGGTCAATTGAAGATATTCTTGCATGTAAACGGCATCGGCATCGGCTGAGTTTGGGTGAAGTCTGATATATAGATGCACTTTTTCGTTGCCTTCAATGCTTTTCATCATGGCTTTGATGCCTTCCAATTGGCTTTTGTAGAGTAGGTTTTTAAAATCTCTGCTACTCGACACAAACTCATCTTCGGAGGAGCAAAAAACCACGATGTTGTGTTTCGACGTGTCCCAATTATTGGGCAGAATACCTTTTTCTTGCTTGCCTACAAACGACACCCAGCCTTGCTCTTGTCCGTTTATTCGGGCTTCAAAAAACGCTTTGGCTGATTGAATTCTTTGGTTGGGGTCGGCGGCGAGCCAGTGTTGTTTTATACGACCCACGATGTAGGTATAGTCGTGTGGAATGGTGTTTTCAAACAAGGCATAGTGGTTTTTGTTGTGTCCTCTTTCGTGAACCAAGCAGGTTATATTGCGGCTTTGACAGGCACGCAACACGGCTTTGACTTGTGCAAAACGCCCATTGAAGACATACATTTTATCGATTTTGTGGTTGTCCAAAAAATTTTGTGTCGAGCGGTAGGTTGCCAGAGCCGAAAGCATAAATCGGTTTAAGAGGTTTTTTTCTTTGACCAAATCGGGGTTTGTATGCCTAATCAAGGTAACGATAGACGAGGTAACGGCAAATCCGATGTCAAAATTATCGATAAAAACGTCTTGCAGAACGTCAATATTTGGGTATGATGTATTAAAATTTTTGATTTCTGTTTTGTCTGCTTGCGTTAGGTTTAAGAAAGATTGTTGTATGATTTTTTCTTTTTTATCAATGGCATTGATGCCGTTTTCTCGCCTTGCAATACATTTTAGACAGTCGTTGAGGTCGTGAAAGGGATTGATGTCGCAGGTTGGCAGTTCGCCTTGGCAAAAGAGTTGGTAAACGGTGTGGTTTTGGTCGAGGTGTTGTTGTATCAGGTCGAGTTCTGTTTCGAGGTGCGAACCCCAAAGGTTGTGCGAATTGTAGAAAGCGATGGTCATTGTGGGTTGTGGTTGCGGAGCGACGGGTTTCAAATGGGTTTTGGTATTAATGGTAGAGACGCAATAGTTTTTGCGTCTCTGTGTGGTGTTGATTTTATTTTATTTATTAAAAAAGATGTTTTAGTCTCTCGAACCCATGTACCGCATGACGTAGTAGAGCAAAGTTGCCAACGACGAGATAGCGGCTACCAGATAGGTGTTGGCGGCGGCGTTCAATGCACTTTTGGCATCTTTGTGTTCTTGCCCTTGTGTGATTCCGGCGGTGTTGAGCCAAGCCAAGGCTCGGTTTGAGGCATCGTATTCGACGGGCAAGGTTACGACGCTAAACAGTGTTGTGAGTGCAAACATGACGATGCCGATGAGCATCAGTTGTGGAAAAACGTTGAGTGTGAGCATGCCGCCGAGTAGCACCCATTGGACGTAGTTTGAGGCGATGCTCACGACCGGCACCAGTTTTGAGCGCATGGTGAGCCATGTGTATGCGGTGGCGTGTTGTATGGCGTGTCCGCATTCGTGTGCGGCAATGGCTGCCGAGGCGATGCTTCGTTGGTGATAGACTTCGTCTGAGAGGTTTACGGTTTTGTCGGCGGGGTTGTAGTGGTCGGTGAGTTGCCCTTCGGTTGATATTATTTTTACGTCGAAGATGCCGTTGTCGTGTAGCATTCGTTCGGCGACTTGTGCACCTGTAAGCCCTGATGAGAGTTGTGTGTTGAGGTATTTTGTAAATTTTCGTTTGAAGTTCCAGCTTACGAGTTGGCTTGCCACGAGTGTTCCGATAAAGAGTATCCAGTACATTTTTTTTTAATTTTTGAGGTTTGATGTTGAATTGGGTTATTGTTTAGATAAAACAATTTGTGTTTAAAAAAAGTTGTGTTGGTTTATTGATTTTTGTACAAAAATAGTTAATAATATTTATTGTTCGATTATTTCTATCAGTTCAAAGTCCATTTGTCGAGTTTTGAGATCTGTTCTCATTATTTTGATGGAGACTTTGTCGCCGAGGTTTAGTTTTTGTTTGGTTTTATAGTTTTGCATACAGAATTGTTGTTGGTCGAACTGCCAAAACTGTCCTTTTGTTTCGCTTATTTTCACAAATCCTTCGGCTCTGTTGATTTCCAGTTCTACCCAAAATCCATTTTCTTTCATGCCCGATATGAGTCCCTCAAATGTTTGACCGATGCTATTTTTGAGCATTTCAATTTGTTTGTATTTTGTTGATGCTCTTTCGGCTTGCGAGGCTTGTCTTTCTTGGTTGCTGCTGTGCTGGCATTGGGCTTCGAGTTCGTCTTGCTCGGCTGGTGTTGCGTTTGGCGAGAGGTATGCGGTGAGCCATCGGTGAACGAGTACGTCGGGATAGCGTCTGATGGGCGAGGTGAAGTGTGTATAAAATTCGAATCCAAGTCCGTAGTGTCCAATGTTTTTGGTGGTATAAACGGCTTTTGCCATCGTTCGGATGCCCAGATGGGCATCC
>JAYWHZ010000112.1:0-3949 GCA_043777395.1 Bacteroidota bacterium | reverse complement strand
TCGCCGTCGAAATCGCTTGCGACAAAGAAGACACCAAAACACTCCTGAGCCAGTTCGGTATCCCCGTGCCAAAAGGTGAAATGATTAGAACCGAAATGGATTTGAGCCAAGTCATTGACAACATAAAATACCCTTGCGTGATCAAACCCGTCGACGGAAACCACGGCAAAGGCATTACCACAAACATCAAAAACATGAACGAAGCACTCAAAGCACTTGACGACGCCAAAAAGTATTCAGAACGCATTATTGTCGAAAAATTTATAACAGGACACGATTACCGATTGCTTTTAGTCGATTATAAACTCATTGCGGCAGCCAAAAGAACGCCCGCCGCCGTTGTGGGCAATGGCAATTCGACCATCGCCGAACTCATACAAGAGGTTAATAGAGACCCACGACGGGGCTTTGGACATGAAAACGTCTTGACACAAATCAAAGTCGATACATTTACAGAAAATATTTTGAGAGACCACGACCTGACCCTCCAAAGCATCTTGCCCGAAGGCAAAGAATTATTTTTAAAACCCACTGCCAATATCTCGACCGGCGGCACAGCCCAAGACGTAACCGATATTGTTCACCCTTACAATATTTTTATGGCTGAACGCATTGCCCGAATTGTAGGCTTGGATATTTGTGGCATAGACCTGATGACCTCCGACATTTCTATGCCCACCACCCAGACGGGCGGAGCAGTCTTGGAAGTCAATGCCGCACCGGGTTTCAGAATGCACATTGCCCCTACGTCGGGGCTGCCACGCAACGTCGCCGGACCAGTGGTCGATATGCTCTTTCCCGTTGGAAGCAAATGCCGTATCCCGATCATTGCCATAACAGGCACAAACGGCAAAACCACCACCACCCGACTGACGGCACACATCTTCAAAAACGTAGGAAAAAAAGTAGGCTTCACCACCACCGACGGCGTTTATATCCAAAACCGAATGTTGGCACAAGGCGACTGCACCGGACCCGTCAGCACCCAATTTGTGCTTTGCGACCCAACCGTAGATGTAGCCGTACTCGAGTGTGCAAGAGGCGGATTGCTCCGTGCTGGCTTAGGCTTCGATAGGTGCGACGTGTCTGTAGTAACCAACGTAGCAGCAGACCACTTGGGTCTCAGGGGCATCAATACCTTAGAAGAATTGGCAGAACTCAAAGCCGTTGTACCCGAAACAACATTGCCCAATGGTTATGCCATCTTGAATGCCGAAGACGATTTGGTCTATAAAATGAAACGCAACCTAAAATGCAAAATCGCCTTGTTTTCTATTGATGAACACAACCCACGCATTGTCCAGAACTGCAAAAACGGCGGCCTGTCGGCGGTATATGAAAACGGCTACATCACGATTTGCAAAGGCACTTGGAAAATAAGGATAGATAAGGTCATCAACGTGCCAATAACATTTGGCGGCAAAGCCGAATTTATGATTTCAAACTGCTTGGCTGCCGTCTTGGCTGCCTATGTGCAGGGCGTGAGTGCAGACGATATTCAGCAAGCCTTGCGCACTTTCGTGCCTTCGCCAACGCTAACACCTGGACGCATGAACATCTTTAAGTTTAAAGAGTTTAATGTGATGATTGATTATGCACACAACCCAGCAGGTTTTAGAGCCATCTGGAAATTTTTGCAAAACATAAAAGCCTCCAAAAAAGTGGGTCTCATAGCCGGCGTTGGCGATAGGCGAGACGAAGACCTCGTTGAACTCGGCGAACTATCTGCCCAAATGTTTGATGAAATCATTATCCGCCAAGACAAAAACATGCGTGGACGCACCGATACCGAAATCATTGAGTTTTTGATGCAGGGCATTCGCAAAATCAATCCCAACCACCACGTAACGGTCATAAAAAACGAGATAGAAGCCATAAAATATGCCATCAAAAATGCTCAAAAAGACAGCTTCATAACCATTTGTAGCGACGTGGTACCCGATGCCCTCGAACTCATCTCAAAAATGAAGGAAGACGAAGACAGCCTCAATATTTAACCCCAATAGCAGTTTTTTTATGAACACAATCAGATGCCAAACACCACAATGGCATCTGATTTTTTTTGGTGTTTTTGTTCAATTAGGGTCAATAAAAATGCTTGCCGATGTCTAAAAAAATGGGTTTGGGTTAATAAATAAAAATCTTGTGGGTTTGGTCTGCAATCCGAACAAAATAAATGCCACGAGCCAAATGACTCAAATCAAGCTGATGAGTGCCATTGCCCAGCTGTTGGATTAGCACCAAATTTCCCAAGGCATCAACGACCCAAAGGGCAATATTTTGTTCAGATTGACTAATTTCTACACCCAAATAACCATTTGACAAAGACCCATTGACCTGCACTTTTTGGGCTACGGGCAGCACACAAGCCACCGTTTTGCTGTATTGATACCTGCCGTCGGCATCAATCTGCTTTAACCTATAAAACAATCGGTTGTCTTCATTTTTACTGTCATCTACAAACTGATAACTATTTTTCAAGCCATTTTGAGCCACCACAAAACCCATCGTTTGCCAAGCGGTTTGGCGGTTGGTCTGCTCATCAAAAGTCGATTGCTCGACCTCAAAACCCATACAATTGGTTTCGTTGGCTGTTGTCCATTTTAGGCTTGTGGTTTGGTTTTGATGGCTTGCCTCAACAGAAATCCAGTCGAGTGGCAAACCCGACGAAGGCATATTGCCTGCTCCGGGACTTAGCACGCCGCCCGTAGGGAAGTTGGCACTCGTGCGAAGTAAGTCATATACGGTAGAAACATTGCCCAGACCATTGGCAATGCCGTCCAAATCGCCGTTGTACCAAGCACCCACATCAAAAGGCGAGGTATTGGTCGGAAAACGGGTTGCGGCATCGGGGTTGCCTGCACTTTGGTTGAGCGACACACTGCCATAGACCACATCGGCTGCTCCGCCATCGGTCCAGCCCACGGCATCGACCAACACAGACCCCGCAGGCAAATCCAAAATACCGTCGTCGTTGGTGTCGTAGTCTGATGTTTCTATCAGAGGCACGGCACCCGAAACGAGTGCAAAACTGATGGTTCCGCCTTCCAAAAAGCCGCCTGCATTGTCAAAACGGGCATCAAAAAGCGAGATGGTCTGTGGGTGGCTTGCGTGTCCGCCCGTAGGACTTTTGACGACCACAATGCCATTGCTGCCCACAGAAACGCCGTTGAGATTGACCACAAAATCGGCAATTCCACCTTGCGTTGGGTTGGTGATAGAGTTGTCGCCTTCAAAAACAACGAGCTGAATGCGATTCAAAACTTGATTTTTTGGTGCTTTTAGTTCTATGTATTCGTAGGGGTTGTCGGTCGAAGGTGGATTGACCACGATTTCATTCAAAATTTGTGCTTGGGCAACACCCAAACCCGATAGTAAAAACGCTAAGCTGCCACAAAGAAAACGATATTTCATTTTTATACTTTTTTTGATGCCACAAATTTAGGGTCTAAAAACGGTATAAAAAGTTCGTTGTGCATTGAAAAATAGCTTTGTAATCAATCTCTAAAAAAAGAAGAATCATAAAAAAAACGCCTTCTGTTTTTTGGGAAACAAATAGCGTTTTGTTGTTAATGCACCCAAGATTGGGTGTGAAAGAATGTAAGCCAGCGTTTATTCGGGGCTTTCGGTTGTGGGTTTGGCATAGGTAGCCAAACGACCTCTTTTTGCACCTATTGTAGCGGCTTTGGCAGTTACACGGTTTTTTCTTTCTTTGCGTTTTAATTGGGTTACAGCCATTGTATTGGTCTAAGCGATTTAATTTTGAATGGATAAATGAAAAAACGATGTTGAGCCAAAAAAGTTAGCCTTAATAATCTAAACCACAAAGGTACATGAAATGCTTTAATTTTCAAAATAAAATTTATATTTAAATAAAAATAAACCAACAACCCGTTTCAAATCAATGCTTTGCCCTACGTTTGGCGTGTGTGTGAGCCATGTTGTGGGG
>JAYWHZ010000111.1:0-3961 GCA_043777395.1 Bacteroidota bacterium | reverse complement strand
TTGGAACACCCTTTTGGAGAGTGCAAATAGGCTGTCTTCAACTAATTTTGAGTATTCTTTGATGCGTTGTTGTTCTTGTGCTATTTCTATATAAACGGGGCTGTAATTGGAATTTTCTTTGAGTTGGTCTATCACTTTTTCTTGTTTGAATGATAGTTTTATCAGATTTTCGAGGAGCATACGCAGTGCTTGCATGTTTTCTTCGAGTTGTTCTTCTTGTTGTTCTTGCATTTGTTTTTTCATATCTTTTGAGAGTTGGTTCATTTTTTCGGCGGCATCTTTTTGGTTTTTTGCGGCGTCTTTTTTGTTGTTTTTGTCGAGTTTATCTTTGGCTTCGTCTTGTTCTTTTTTGATGTCTTTGGCTTCTTTTTCTGTTTCGTCCAGTTTTTTGGGTGTTTCGAGTTCTTGGTTATCTTTTTTTATTTCGTCTAATTCTTTTGCTACCTCGTCAAATTTTTTGTTGGCATCTTGCTGTTCTTGTTGTGCTTGTTCGTCTTTCATTTTGGTTTGTGCTTCTTCGTTTTGCTTGCCCAGCAGGTCTTGTTGCTTGGCAAGTTGGTCGAGTTTGTCTATTGTCTTTTGCATTTTTTGGTCGAGTTGGGCTTCTTTAAAAAAATTGAGCATGCGGTCGAGTTCCTTTTCCACCTCTTTATTGTCAATTTTTACGTCGTCGAGTTTTTGTTTATCCAATTGCTGCTTCATCAATTCTTCTATCTTTTTGATGAGTTCTTTCATCTCTTTATTTTCCAACTGATTAAATATTTGTTGTATCTGCTGCTGTTTTTCCATCAGTTGTTGGTCTTCTGGACTTGGAGAGGTGTTGTTTTTCATGTTTTCTTGCTGCATCTGCTGCACTTCTTTGAGGTCTTGCTGCATCTTTTGTTGTTGCTTCAACATTTTTTCGAGTTTCTTCTTATCCTCAAACGTCAGTTCTTTTTGCTCCAAAAGTTTTTGTTGCATTTTTTCGACCTCTTGCTGCGTTTGTTGTGTTTGGGCTATCATGGCTTTGAGCGATTGCTCTATCTGGTCGTTGTTTTCTTGGGTTTTCTTGTCCAACTCTTGCTCGCTTGCCAGCCGATACTCAAACGTTGTGCTGCGAGCCGATTTGGCACCGTTGATGCCGTCGTTGTCCGATATTTCAAAAAAATAGGCTATCTCGTTGCCTGCCTCGAGGTTCAAATCCTTAAAATTAAAATAATAAAAAAATGTTTGGTTCAAGGTGTTTGCCCTCAAATCGATGCCAATAGACTTATAATCTTCACTTTTTAATGCCTTTTCTGCTTTGTTATCGGTGCTTTTGCTGCGTTTTTGATATTTAAACATCAACCGAGAAAAACCATAATCGTCGGCTATATCGCCCGAAAAATAAACCACCTGACTGTCGGTAGAGTCCACCTGCTGCGTAGCCACAATGCGTGGATATTGGTCTGCAACTGCCGTAATGCTATACGAAATCGAGTCGCTTTTTGGCACAAATCGGTTTGAACTCTGAATAAAATAATTGGTCGTCGCCAAAATCTTCGCCCCAAAACCAAACCTATTTTCGCCCGTTGGCGTTGCCAAATAAGATTTATTGCCCATCACCAACCGAATAGATTCCACGTGTTGAGCCTCAAAAAGCCATTGAACCTGCGTGCCTTCTGGCACGATCAGGTCGCCGACATTGGCAAGTATTTCGGTTTTTCGGTTCAGATATTTGGGATACACGAGCGTTGTCCTAAAATTTGAAATCAATGGTTTTGGCACCACTTTAATCGTTTTTTCTTCAAATGAAAACGCATCAGCCCAAAAATTGAAACGGGTGTTTTGCTGCAAATTTTTAAATGAATAGGCAAAATGCGTCTTGTCTATCTTGTCCAATTTGTAGCGGTTGTTGTTAAAATTAATATAGATTTCGCTGGGCAATTCACTTCCCAAAACCTGCACTTTCAAATCCAAATCGCTACCCTGAACGACCTGCATTCGTTCGTTTTGGAGGCGAATATCAAACGGTGCTTTGGGTTCAAAGGCTTCGTTGTAGCGAACCAAACGCTCGGTGGTATCGGTCAAAATGCTTGGACTCCCCAAAAAAATGCAGAGCAAAATCAACAAAGGCAGCAAGGCATACTTCAAATATCGGTTGTTTTCTCTCAAATCTACCACTTTGGTAAACCTAAAAGGCTTCAAATCTTCTGTTTTTTGGTTTATGCTGGCTTCTAATAAGGCATCTGGCTCTGTTTTTGAGTCAGATTGGGCTTGGAGTTGAAGGGTATTGAGGAGTTTGTCTTTGATTTCACCAAAATGGTTGCCCACTATCTTTGCCGCAGCGTCGTAGGAAAGGACTTTGCCAATCCGAAAAATTTTGAGCAACGGCACGGCAATATAATTGACAAACAAAAAGATGTTGGAACCCAAAAAACCATAAAACAAAACGGTACGAACGCCCGAATTGAAGTTGCCAAAATATTCTAAAACAACCACAAACAGATAAGAAAAAACCAACAGCCCGACGCTCAAAATAATGCCTTTGAGCATCTGACTCTTGTAATATTTGCGTATAAACTGGTCTAACTGAACCAAAAGTGTGTTTGACATGATTTGTTTTTGCTATGTGTTTGAATTGAATATTTTTCAATAAGTTGAACTATCAAACACAAAATAACAGCTTTTTGTTCACATTCCAAAATGCTTTCTTTCTGCCTTCATTCTTAATGCTTAACTTTGCCAAACCAATGAACCAAAGCCAACCCATAACACCCCAAACCATCAACTGCAAAGGCAAACTCATAGACCTTTCTACACCCAAAATTATGGGCATCTTGAACCTCACGCCCGACTCGTTCTACGCCCCAAGCCAAATAAACCAAGCCGAACAACTGCTCCAAACCGCTCAGCAAATGCTCGCCCAAGGTGCAACGTTTCTCGACATCGGCGGCTACTCTACCAGACCCAACGCCACATACATCAGCCCCGACGAAGAACTATCGAGAATATTGCCCGCCATCAAAATCCTAAGCCAACACCTGCCCCAAGCCATCTTATCCGTCGATACATTTAGAGCCACCGTAGCCCGACAAGCCATCGAAGCAGGCGCCCATTTGGTCAATGACATCTCGGGCGGAACGTTAGACGACCAAATGTTTCAAACCGTAGCCCAAATGAAAGTTCCCTACATACTCATGCACCTCAAAGGCACACCCCAAACCATGCAATCGCAAACCCATTACCAAGACATGATAGGCGAAATAACCAACCACCTGCTCCAAAAAATAAACCAACTCCGACAACTGGGACTCAAAGACGTCATCATAGACGTGGGGTTTGGATTTGCCAAAACCATAGACCAAAACTACCATCTGCTCAATCACCTCCAACGTTTCCAAATATTAGAATTGCCGATACTCACGGGCATCTCCCGAAAATCGATGGTCTGGAAAACCATCAACAAAACGCCCAACGAAGCCCTCAACGGCACGTCAGCCCTACATTTGCTCGCTCTCCAAAAAGGCTCAAACATATTGAGAGTTCACGACGTAGCACCCGCTATGGAAATCATCAAAATATTTGAAAAAATAACCCAAAACCAATGACATAAACACAACACACCAAATGTTATTTAATTATTAATTGAAACTTAAATCCAAATGATTTGTTGTAAACGTATCTGTATCGTATTAAAATCTAATTCTTAATATAAAAATTTCAAAACTAATTTAAAAATGAAAAAATTACAAATTCTAATCGGTAGCCTATTGCTACTTGCATCTGCCACTACCCTCAACGCTCAATCTATGGGCAAAGCCACCCAAGTAGGCGGAGAAGCCATGCTTCCTGCCCGTAACATCGTCGAAAACGCCGTCTATTCGAAGGTACACACCACTTTGGTCGCCGCCGTCAAAGCCGCCGGATTGGTCGAAACCCTCCAAAGCAAAGGACCATTCACGGTCTTCGCTCCCGTAAACGATGCCTTCGAAAATCTCCC
>JAYWHZ010000110.1:0-3964 GCA_043777395.1 Bacteroidota bacterium | reverse complement strand
AGTCAAACTGATTGAGATAGCCTATTTGTAGCGTTGTTGCTTTCGAGGTTTTGTAGTTTAGTGAAATGAGTATCCTGTTTCGTTCAAAATAAGGCTCTTTGTCGGTAAAAAAAAGTTCGTTGCTCATGCCGATTTGAAAACGTTTGTAGCCCTCAACGGTTTTGCCAAATGGATAGGCGATGCCAAAACGGTAGCGAAAACGGTTGCGGTAGCCGCTGCTCGTAAACCTCAACTCGGCTCGGTAGCGTTGTTCTATTTTTAGTGTCCCAATCGATTGAAACAGGGTGATTTGAGGCCAAACTCTAAATTCATTGTTGTTTTTTGGTCTCACAAAATTTCCGCCTTCTTTGTAGGTTTGGTAGCTGCCTGCACCAATGGTTAGAGCCATGTTTTTGTGGGTTTTGTGGCTTATTGCGGCTTTGTATTCGTAGTAATGAAAGTGGTCATAAAATTTTAATGAACGCAATTGTGTTTCGCCAAACAAGCTCCATTTTGGATTTATGGTGTATTTTAGATTGAGTATGTTCCAAGTGCCAATCTCAAAATTTTGGGCAGATAGGACGTTCATCGACAGACAAAATCCGATTGCGGTCAGATAAAATTTTATCATTAATTGCTTGGTTTTGGCTTTTGTTTGCTGTCTAATATGGTAAATGATTTTTCAAAAAAATGAGAATTGGGTATCGTGATGGTTTCGTTTTCTGCTGTTTTTAGGTGAACAAAAAAATAATTTAGTCCAGTAACCTCCCCTTTGCAGGGTTGTTCTTTGTGTAGCACTTTGATGTGGTCGCCCAGTTTTAGTGGGTGATTAAAAAGCATCAAGATGCCCGAAGTGATGTTTGAAAGCAGCGACCACTGGGCAAAAAATGCGATGCCCAAAGCTGTCAGTATCGTGCTTGCAAACAAGGCTATCTCGTCTTGTTTTAGACCCCAAATTAATATCCACGGGCAGTAGCTGCATCTTGATTTTATTTTATGGTTTTCATTTGTATCACATTGACCAAAAAAGCAAACGACATAGAAAAATAAATATATCCCTTTGGAATTTCAAAGTTGAAACCTTCGCCCAAAAGCGACACCCCAATCATCATTAAAAAACACAACGCCAACACCTTGAACGATGGGTGTTTGCTAATGAACTTGCTGATTGGTTTTGAGGCAAAAAACATGATAAAAACGGCTACTATCACGGCGGCATACATCACCCAAAGCTCCTGAACCATGCCCACAGCAGTGATGATAGAATCGATAGAGAAAACCAAATCTAACAAAATGACTTCGGAGAGCAATTTTCTGAAACTGCTGTTTTGGGGTATGTGTGGCGTGTCGTCATTGGCAATTTCGGTTTTATAATAAATTTCTTTTGTGCTTTTGTAAACCAAGAAAAGACCGCCAAAAATCAGTATCAGGTCTTTTCCCGAAAAATCGATGCCCAAAAACGTAAAAAGCGTTTGGTCTAATTTTAAAATCCAAGCTATAAAAGCCAGTAAAATCAACCGCATAATCATAGCCAGACCGATGCCCCAAAAGCGAAGTGTGTTTCGTTGGTCTTCGGGGAGTTTATCTGCCAAAATCGAAATGAAAATAATGTTGTCGATGCCCAAAATAACTTCTAAGGCAATCAAAGACAGCAAAGGGACAATGGATTCAATCATGGGTCGGTGGTGGTTTTGTGGTTAGACGAGCATTGTGGAAGTAAATTATTTTGTTACAAAAGTACAGTATTTTATTTGAAGCGGCTTTAAATTGCATTTAAAATTTATGGCATCGGTTATTTTTTAGAGTTTAAATGCTTTGAGATATTGCGGTGTTTGCTCGTCGTTTTCTACCGATTCTATGGTTTCTCTTGTTCTGACGAGATGTGGTTTGCCTTGGGTATCTATCATCACTACGGCGGGTCTGTATGAGATAAATTGCATCCATTGGGTCATGTTGTAGGCACCAACGCAGTGAACCACCACGAGGTCGTCTTTTTGGAGCGGCGGCAGGGCTATGTTTTCTCTGATTACGTCGATGTTCATGCAAAGCGGTCCGTAGAGTATGGTGTCTTCGGTATAGTGGCTCAGGGTTTGTGCAGGGCTTATCTTGTGGTTGTACCAAAAGGAGGTGAACAAGACATTGACCCCAAAGTCGAGGATGGTTGCTTTTCTGCCGTCTGAGAGTCTTTTGTTTGCCAACACGCTGCCCACCAGATAGGCTGCTTCGTCTATCAATGCTCTGCCGGCTTCGATGATGAGCAGCGGCATTTCGTTTTGGTCAAATCCTGCACGGAGCATTTCGGAGCAGATGGCTTCTGCAAATTGGTCAAACGTTGGCGAGGCATCGTAGCCTTGTAGGTAAGAGCCTTTGAGTGTGTTTCGGGAGGCAAATCCGCCGCCCATGTCTATATATTGTAGGTTTCGGTTGTGTTTTTTAGTGATTCCCAGTGCCAAATCGACCATTTTTCGGGTGGCAATGGTATAGGCATTGGGCGAGAGCATGAAGGTTCCGATGTGGCAATGCAAACCCACGAGTTCGAGTTTGTTGGCGGCAATAATTTTATTGATGATTTCCCACGCTTGTCCGTTTTCGTAGTTGAACCCAAATCGATCCCAGATAGGATATATGCCCGTGTCCATATTGACCCTGATGGCGACTTTGGGTTTTAGGTTTAGTTTTTGGGCAAGTTCTACGATTTGGTACAGTTCGTCCAAGTGGTCTATGTGTATAGGCGATTGGTTTACGATGGCTGTTTGGAGTTCTTGGCTGGTTTTGTTGGGTCCATTAAATATAATTTTGCTTGGCGGCACTTGGTTGTTGATGGCTTTTTGGTATTCAAAACCCGACACCACTTCTGCCCATGCGCCTTCTTGGTGATAGACGTTGCACACGGCGTTGAGGTAGTTTGTTTTGTATGACCAAGCAAATTGAACTTTGGGATATCGGTTTTTGAAGGCTTTGTTTGCGTCTTTATAAATTTGCCTGATGGTTTTTTCGGAGATGACAAACAGCGGCGAGCCAAACGTTTCGACGAGTGTTTTGACCGATGCCGTGTCGATGTGTGTCAATGGCAGGTTTTCGGTTCGTGTGCCAAATTTGTTCATCGTTCCCAGGTTGAGTTGCTGTATTATAGGGCGTTCGTAGGGTATTTTAAGCATTTTTTTCTTTGTTTTAAAATGTGTTTTTTCTTAAACAATTTTTTTGGTTTTGATGGCTTTTAGCCCAATTAGAGTTCGCCTTTGATGCTGATGGTCTCAAAGGCTTTGAGGTCGCAGACCATATCGTAGGCATATCTGATAAATAGTTTGCTCACTTGGTAGTCGGTCATGGGTTTTGGTTCTTGGTCGAGTGCCATTTGGAGCAGTGTTTCGGGTTGGTTTTGCCCTGCTCCGACTGCCAGATAGACCCAAGCCGGAAATCGTGGATTTATTTCTATCAGGTAGTAGTCGTTTTGGTGTGTTTTGATGAGTTCGAGTTCGAGGGGTCCGTTCCATTGGGTCTGTTCAATCAGTTTTTGGCTTAGGTCCAGCAGTTGGTCGTCTTCGATGGTGATGCCTGCCCAAGCTTTTCCTTTTTCGGTGATAACGGTTTTTCGCATGGGTACGGCGCCCAATATTTGTCCTTTTCCGTTGCCGATGGCACACACATTGACTTCGGTACCGCCTATAAACTCTTGAACGATGGCGGGCAATCCCCATTTTGAGGCTATTTTATTGAAACAGGTCTGGGCTTGCTCGGTGTTGTGGGCGATGAGTGCGTCGTAAAATTTTCCTTTTATTATAATGGGAAAACCCAGTTCGGCGGTGTGTGTTTGTGTGTCGTAGGTCGAGAATGCGAGTCTGCTTTTTGGTATTTTGATGTTGTATTTTTGACCAAATTTTTCGAGGTTGTATTTGTGTCTTTCTTCAAATTGGTTTATGGTTGGCAGGCAAGTGTGTATGTTGAGTTCTTGTTTTAGTTGTGGTGCTATTTTAATAAAGTTGAA
>JAYWHZ010000109.1:0-3969 GCA_043777395.1 Bacteroidota bacterium | reverse complement strand
TTATAAATTGTCGTTTGGTGTTCATGCGCTCGAAAGCAGATGTTAAGAGTGGCAAAAAATCATCAAGAACAGGCATGGTATCCGTTTCGTAATCCATTTTTCGTTGGCTCAATATTTCATTTATATATTTATTTTTTAATGTATAATCTATTTTCTGATAAGGTTTTGAGAGCGTCTGTGTTTCTAAATCAAAAAAATCGTAAGGGTTTATCAGTACACAAGTATTTTTTGATTGTTCAAATATTGAGTTAAAATAATTTTTTGCCTCCTCCAATTCAGGGTTGCCCCTGTATGCGTTGAGCGGAGTCAATTTTCCTGCCAAGACATAAGTGCCTGCAAAAGGCATATAAAATCGAGGGTCGAATGCGGCGATGTATTGCTTGCCATATTCCAAAAATTGAGTTTGTTTTTTTTCGGCAGCTTCTATTTTTTCGTCGTTGTTGAGCATCTCAAAACACTGCGGATAGGGTCCAGCACCCAGATAGCCTGTGAGCAAAAAATCGACGTTTTGGTATTGTTTCTTGATGAGTTCTATGCAAGTTTTGGAGAGTTCGAAGGGACAATCGTTGGTATTGACACACACAAACTTGCCATTGTCCACAACCGCCATCGTATCAATTTGCGTAGAGCCATAATTGACCTCTACGATGCCGCAGCCATAATAGCGGTGGCAGAGTTCGGGGTTGCAGTTGTCGGCGGCAATGATGTTGATAAAAACACCATTTTTGAGTTCGGTGCGTTGGTTGTGCATCAGTTCGACGACCTTAAACCCTAAGCGTTCTAAGTTCATTTTCATAAACTGCGTCTCGTAGCGGTGTATCACCACGGGAATTGTTCGGTTGAGTTGCTCTAAGGTTTTGAGGCTGCAATGGTCGTGGTGAATGTGGCTGATGTAAATATAATCTACGGTCTCAAAATAGTTAGGCTCAAACCGTCGTGGCGGATAGATAGCCCACGAGCCGTAGTGTTCGCCATCGACGAGCCAAGGGTCTGTCAAAATTTTTATGCCGTTGGCTTCTATCAAAACCGAAGCAGAGTTGAGATTGGTAATTTTCATTGTCTAAATTTAAAAATAGATGCAGGTTTGTTGGTAAGAAAACCAATTATAAAACAAAAAAGATGTAAATTTGTTGCCTCACCAAAAAAACCATATTCCATGAACAAAATTGTAGCTTATTTCTTATCTGTATTTAGCAAAAACAACCAACACAAGACCAACAACGTAAACCTTAAAATGATGCACGGCATCAACAAAATATCTATTGTGGTATTTTTGGTGTGTATTTTGGTGATGCTCTATCGGGCTTTTTTGCGCTAACAACAACACGAGCAAATCATTTTGCCATCTACAAATATAATCCGCAAATATTACAACGAACATTTACGGATTGTAGGGTTGATAAAAATGCAAAATACACTTCTTTATTTCTATTACATGTAGGCTTCCATCGGCAGGCACGTGCAGACCAAGTTGCGGTCGCCGTGTGTGTTGTTTACACGCCCGACAGCACTCCAAAACTTGTTGGTTCTAATCCATTCGACGGGATAGGCAGCCGTTTGTCTGCTGTATGGGTGCGTCCATTCGTCGGCTGTTACCATCTGTGCGGTGTGTGGTGCATTTTTTTATGGGTTGTCGAGGTCGTCCATTATTCCAAGTTCTATTTGTTTTATCTCATTTCTTATCGCAATCATTGCCTCACAAAAACGGTCTAATTCGGGAAGGCTTTCGCTCTCTGTTGGCTCAATCATAACCGTTCCGGCTACGGGAAAAGAAACCGTTGGGGCATGAAAACCATAGTCTATCAAGCGTTTGGCAATATCTTCGACCTCGATGTTTGCCGATTTTTTGAACGGTCTCAAATCCAAAATCAACTCGTGGGCAGAGCGTCCGTTCATGCCCAAATACAAGACTTCGTAGCTGTCTGCTAATCTTTCTTTGATGTAATTGGCATTGAGGATAGCGTATTTTGTGGCGTTGGTCAAGCCAATATTTCCCATCATGCGGATATAAGTATAAGAAATCAACAAGATGCTTGCCGAACCAAACGGTGCCGCCGATACCGCCGAAATGCCCTGCTCGCCGCCCATTGGCACCACGTTGTGGCTTGGCAAAAATGCGGTGAGGTGTTTGGCAACGCCAATGGGACCCATGCCCGGACCGCCGCCACCGTGCGGAATACAAAACGTTTTGTGAAGGTTGAGGTGGCACACATCGGCACCAATCATGGCAGGGCTTGTGAGTCCCACTTGGGCGTTCATGTTGGCTCCGTCCATATAGACTTGTCCGCCAAAGTCGTGGATAATGGCACAGATTTCTTGTATTGATTCTTCAAAAACGCCGTGTGTCGATGGGTAAGTAACCATCAGGCAAGCCAGATTGTCTTTGTGTTGCTCGGCTTTGGTTTTGAGGTCTTGTAGGTCTATGTTGCCATTTTCGTCGCAAGCCGTAACCACGACCTTCATGCCTGCCATGACTGCCGAAGCGGGGTTCGTACCGTGAGCCGACGAAGGAATTAGGGCAATGGTTCGGTGGTTTTCTTGTCGAGATTTGAAATATTCTCTGATGACCATCAAGCCTGTGTATTCTCCCTGAGCACCAGCATTGGGTTGTAGCGAAATGCCGTCAAAGCCTGTAACTTCTTTGAGATAGTAGGAGAGTTCGTCGAAGATTTGGGCATATCCTTCGGCTTGGTTTTGGGGAACAAATGGGTGTAAGGCACCAAATTCGGGCATGGTTACGGGGAGCATTTCGGTTGTGGCATTGAGTTTCATGGTGCAGCTACCGAGTGCAATCATGGAGTAGCCCAGGCTCAAATCTTTGGCTTCTAATTGTTTGATGTATCGAAGGAGTTCGGTTTCGCTGTGGTGTGAATTGAATACGGGATAATCTAATATTTTATTGGTTCTGATGAGTTCTTTTGGGAGATGATTATCTTGGTTTGGTTTGTTTTGGATTGATTTTATTGCTTGCCCGTCTTGGTTGTTATTTTTTAATGACTGAAAACAATTTAAGATATTTTGAATTTCTTGGTTAGCAACCGTTTCGTCTATGGAGATGATGACTTTGTTGGGTTCAAAATAATTAAAGTTAATCTTTTTTTGCTCTGCAATGGTTCTTAGGGTTGCTTTATTATTTTCTGCAACCTCGATGCAGAGCGTATCGAAGAAATGGGTATTTTGTTGCATGAAGCCCAGTTCTGTCAAGCCATTGTGTAGCGTTGTTGCGTCTTGGTGAATGCCTTTGGCTATGTTGGTCAAGCCTTCGGTGCCATGATAAACGGCATACATCGAAGCCATGATTGCCAACAAGACCTGCGAGGTACAGATGTTTGAGGTTGCTTTGTCTCTTCTGATGTGTTGTTCACGGGTTTGGAGTGCCATTCGTAAGGCTCGGTTGCCTTGCGAGTCGATAGAAACACCAATCAAACGCCCCGGAATGTCTCTTTTGTAGGCATCTTTGGTGGCAAAGAAGGCGGCATGCGGTCCGCCATAGCCCATCGGGATACCAAAGCGTTGGGTTGAGCCGACGACCACATCGGCACCCCATTTGCCCGGTGCTTCGAGCAAGACGAGTGCCATAATATCGGCAGCAACGGCTATTTTGATATTATTTTTTTGGCATAGTTGGGCAAATGACTTGTAGTTTTCTATCTGTCCATTGGCATTTGGGTACTGTATGAGTAGGGCAAAATATTGGTTTGAGAAATCGAATTCATTCCAATTTCCCACCACAATGTTGATGCCTATGGGTTCGGCTCTGGTTTGTAGCAGGGCGATGGTTTGTGGAAATGTATTTTTATCGACAAAAAATTTATTGCCTTGCGTGTTTGTTTTTTTTGCAAAGAGCATCGCCATGGCTTCGGCAGCAGCGGTTCCTTCATCTAAGAGAGAGGCATTGGAAATATCGAGACCTGTCAGGTCGCAAATCATGGTTTGGTAGTTGAGGAGTGCTTCCAATCTGCCTTGTGC
>JAYWHZ010000108.1:0-14294 GCA_043777395.1 Bacteroidota bacterium | reverse complement strand
TCCAGATGATGGTTTCGGAGGTTGGTCTGATGATGAGTTCTTCTTCGAGTTTAGCATCTTTGTCGACGACGATTTGTCCGTTTTCGTTTTTGAGTCGGTAGTGTGTTACGACGGCACATTCTTTGGCAAATCCTTCTATGTGGCTTGCTTCTTTTGAGAAGAATGATTTGGGAATGAGGAGTGGGAAATAAGCGTTTTGGTGTCCTGTTTCTTTAAACATTCGGTCGAGGTTTTGCTGCATTTTTTCCCAGATGGCATAGCCATAGGGTTTGATGACCATGCAGCCTTTGACGGCGGAGTAGTCTGCCAATCCTGCTTTTCGGACGAGGTCTATATACCATTCGGAGTAGTCTGTGCTTCTGGGTGTGATTTGTTTTGCCATGATTTTGCTTAGTTGTGGATTTGTTTTTATTGGTTTTTAGAGTTCTTTTCTTAGTCGGGCAACGGCTATGCCGAGTTGTTCTCGATATTTGGCTATGGTTCTTCGGGCAATGTTGTATCCTTTTTCGTTGAGTATTTCGGCGAGCCTATCGTCTGAGAGGGGTATTTTTTTGTCTTCTTGTGCAACGCAGTCGGCGAGTATTTTTTTGACTTCTTTGCTTGATGCTTCTTCGCCAGTGTCGGTCATGATGCCTTCGGAGAAAAATTCTTTAAGGATAAATGTTCCAAATTCGGTTTGGACGTATTTGCTGCTTGCAACCCTTGATATGGTAGAGATGTCGAGACCAATTTCTTCGGCTATGTCTTTGAGTATCATGGGTTTGAGGTTGCTTTCGTCGCCTGTAAGAAAAAACGCTTGTTGGTGCTGGACGATGGCAGACATGGTGGTGATGAGTGTATTTTGGCGTTGTTTGATGGCTTCGATAAACCATTTGGCAGAGTCGAGTTTTTGTTTGACAAAGGTGATGGTATCTTTCATTTTTTTGTCTTTTCCTTTGTCGTAATGGTGCAACATGGCACGGTATGAGGCACTAATTTTGAGTTCGGGGGCGTTTCGGGCGTTGAGTTTTAGTTGTAGTTCGCCTTCGTGTCCATAGACCAAAAAGTCGGGAATAATTTGGAGTGTTCGGTTGTTGTCTTTGTTGGCGTTGCCGGGTTTTGGGTTTAGTTTTAAGATTTCGGCGTTGGCTGCTTTGAGGTCTTTTTCGGTGATGTTGATGCTTTTACATATCTTGTCGTAGTGTTTTTTGGTATATTCGTCAAAGGTGTTTTGGAGTATTCTGATGGCATTTTTTACGACCTGTGTTTGTTGTTCACGGTGTTTAAGTTGCAGTATCAGGCATTCTTGCAGGTCTCTTGCCCCGATGCCCGAGGGTTCAAATGTCTGAATGAGTTTGAGCATGCGTTCGGCGTCTTGGTCTGTGCAGATGTGGTTTTCTCTGAAAGCGAGGTCATCGACGATGGAGGCCAGCGGTCTGCGGAGGTAGCCGTCTTCTTCTATGCTTCCTATGATTTGCTTGGCAATGCGGTAGTCGTTTGGCGGCAGGTTGAGCATTTCCAATTGGTCTTCGAGTTGTTCATAAAAACTATCAGTAACAGTAACAGGAATTTGAAAATCCCGTTCTTCGTCTTCGGGCGAATAGTTGTAGTCGTTGAGTTTATATTCGGCTATGTGGTCAAAGTCTTCGAGATATTCTGACACGTCGATGTCGTCGTTTGAGGAAATATCGCTGTATTCGTCTTCAAATTTTATTTCGGTTTCGGCGGTCGGTGCGCTTGGGTTTTCGTCAAATTCTTTGGTTGAGGCGGCAGAGTCGTCGTTGGTTTGCTCTCGTTGTTCAAACTGCTCAAAGTTCTCGTAGTTGTCGTCAAACCCTTCTTCAAGTGCAGGATTTTCTTCGAGTTCTTGTTTTATGCGTTGCTCCAATTGGGCCGTTGGCACTTGCAATAGTTTGATAAACTGTATTTGTTGGGGCGAAAGTCGTTGTAATAATTTTTGATTGAGGGTTTGTCTTAACATTGCCAAAAAAATTAGTAATCTGTGAAGGATTTTTGCGTTTATATCCGCAAAGATAAAGTGAAAATTTGTCTATCTCTAACAATTATGAAAAAACAAACGAATTGGGGGTTTATTTCCATCGACATAATGGGCTTTTGGGCATCAAGTTTCTTGACAAACACACGCCATTTTAGCCTATTTTTTGGCAATATCCTCATGGCAATCGTGCTATCCGATGCCTCACTTTTGGCACAGGGCAACCCCAAAGCAGAGACCTTGTACAGCCAAAGCTCAGCCGCCGTCGATAAAAAAAACTACGTCGAAGCCATAAAATTATTGAACCAAACCATACAAAAAGACCAAAAATTTGCCGATGCTTACATTCGCCTCGCCGATGTCTATCTGGCTATTCAAGACACCCAATTAGCCACCGTAAACTACCGCTTGGGCATCAAATATGCAACCACGCCCAACTATTTTCCCTACTTCAAACTGGGTCTCATTCAGTTTGAACAAATGCAATACGACACCGCAGCTGCCTTGTTTCAACAAGCAAAAAATAGCCTCAAACCCAAAAGTTTTCGACTCAAAGAGGTGGACAAATACCTCCAAAATGCCCTGTTCTCTGCCAATGCACTCAAAAATCCACAGCCATTCAAACCCATCAACTTGGGTCAAAACGTCAATTCGGTCTTCAACGAATACCTGCCAGCACTCTCTGCCGACGGCGAAATACTTGTTTTTACCCGACAAGAAGGCAACGAAGATTTTTATGAAACGGCAATCCAAAACGGGTACTACCAGCCCGCCATACGCCTCGACCCGCCGCTCAACACCGACGAAAACGAAGGCGGACACTGCCTATCTGCCGATGGGCAACAGATTTTTTTGACCGCCTGCAACCGCACCGATGGCGTAGGGAGCTGCGACCTCTACACCTCGACCCGCCAAAACAATGGCACTTGGAGCAAACCCCAAAATCTGGGTACAACCATCAACACCAACGCATGGGAATCGCAGCCAAGCATCTCTCGAGATGGCAACACGCTCTATTTTGCCTCTACAAGGCTGGGCGGAAAAGGCAAAAGCGACATTTGGGTATCGCAAAAAAACACCAACGACAACCAATGGAGCACCCCCCAAAACTTAGAAAAAATAAATACCGAAGAAACCGAATACTCGCCTTTTATCCACCCCGACAGCCAAACGCTCTACTTCTCCTCAAACGGAAAAACAGGTCTGGGCGACTACGACCTCTACCTATCTCGGTCGGAAAAAGGCGAATTCAAAACAGCCATCAACTTGGGATACCCCATAAACACCGCCAAAAGCGAACGCAGCATCTCCATAAACCTCGACGGAACGCAAGGGTTTTTCTCTGCCCAACGCCAAGGCGGGTTTGGAGGCATGGACATTTATGCGTTTCAACTGCCCAAAAATATTCAACCTCAAAGGGTAATTTATTTTAAGGGTGCAATCAAAAATGAGGCAAACAATCAGACGATAGACAGTGCGTTTTTGTCTGTGATTGACCTAAAAAACAAAGAAATTATTTATAATAACACCATTGCCAACGGCAATAAATTTTTAATCTGCCTAAACCAAAATGAAAACTATGCGATGAATATTCAAAAAAAGGGTTTTCTGTTCTATTCAGAAAATTTTGCCCTCGACAGCAATTTTAAGGACACAACCAATGCCTATGTCATCTATCTCAAACCCATAAAAGCGGGTGCAAGCGTGGCACTCAAAAATATTTTTTTTGAAAGCAACAGCTTCATTCTCAAAGCACAATCGATTAATGAACTCCAAACCCTAACCGATTTTTTTAAACAAAACCCAGACACTCATTTTGAAATACGAGGACACACAGACGACACCGGAAACGAAAAAAACAACCAAACGCTTTCTACCCAAAGAGCCAAACAAGTGTATGAAACCCTCTTAAAAACAATACCAAACCCTCAACGCCTGACCTACAAAGGCTTTGGGAGTACAAAGCCGATAGCGAGCAACCAAACGGAGCAAGGCAAAAGCCAAAATCGAAGAACGGAAATCGTGGTTGTGAAACACTAAAAAATCGCTGTATTAGTCCTCTTTCACGGCAAACAAACAATTGAAAACCACAAAAAACGAACAACCAGCCTGCGTACCCAACGTCGAGTCGAGACACATACTGACCACAACCATAGCCGAAAATATGGTGGCGAGCAAAGCCATTTGCCGACGTAAAAGGTGCAAAAACATCACATACCAAGCCACCAAAAAGACAAGCAAAGCAGGCAAACCAACTTTGAGGGCTATCTCAAAATATTGGTTGTGGGGTTTGTCGGGCGTGATGTTTGAAACCAGCTGGCGGTCGTCGAAATAGGGTTTTGAGACCAGGTAGAGGTCGCCCGTGCCAACGCCGACGAGATAGTGAGGAAACTGCCAAAAAATATCGTTATAGACTTTATACAAAATCACCCGCCGCCCCATAGACGAATCTTCGGCGTTGTTCCAATCAAAACCTTTGGCACTGGTGGCTTCTTTGATTTCGGCAAAGGCTTCGTCGAAGGGTTTTTTGATGCTCCCAATCGTGCTATAAGCCCCAAAACCCAACAACACCGAACCCACTATCAGAGAACCAAAGATGAAAGGTCGCAAGCGTTCGTTGGCAAAAAAATGAATTAAAAACAGAGGCATCAATCCAAAAAAGACCAATTGACCAATGCGGGCTTGCAGCAAAATTAAGCCTATAAAACTGATTACTGAACCCAAAAACAAGAGGATTTTAAGTAAAAAAGAGATTTTTTTCCAATAAACAACCAAGTATTCGGCAAAAATGTAAACACAAAAACACAAAAACATGCTTGCCCGTGGGCGTTGAACAAAAGGCGTGGGAAGGGTAGGTTCGGCTTCGGGAAAATAAAAATAATTGCCCGTATAGCGAATATAAACCACAGCCAACGCCACCACGACATTGACACACGCAAAAGCCAAAAAAATACGCCTGACATCGGTTGCTTTCAGGCTAAGGGTACACACTACAAAAGGCAAAGTGAACAGATAATGGGCTAAATTCAATTCCCCAAACCCTTCGTTGAAGTCGGCGGTGTGTAGCAATCCAACACAAAAAAAAACGAAAAGCAAAGGCATTGCCAGCAAAAAACGGTTCTGTCGCCACTGCTTCAAACGGCGGCTGCGTTCCAAACCACTGGCAAAACCAACCATCCAGACCGCATAGAGCAAGACCTCTGAAACACTCATAACGGCTTTTGAAACGGGAATAAACGCCGCAAAGACAAGCAACAGAAAAACGCTCAGCCGATGGCGAAATAAATCAGTAGATTGAATCAAAATAAAAAGGTCTTAGAATGAACGAACAGGTTTTAAAATATATTTCTTGGTCAAAAACACATAAATCGTCGTAGCACACAAGGCAAACGTGATGCCCGAAACCACAAACACAGCCAGCACATAGCCCACGCCGCCAAGGTTGGAGATGCTGCCAACACTGTTTACAAAAACCAAACTCGGGTTTTGAATAAACATACAACCCAACAAAGCAAGCCACTCGATGCCCAAATATTTAAGAAAATTCATCTGCCGAAATGGCATCAAACCGACCAAAAGACTTGCACCGATAAAATACATCAGATTGTGAAAATTGAGTTGAACGAACACCATGGCTGCCACAACCAGTGCCAAGTAAATAAATTTTTTTTGTCCAATCATTGCTTGTTTTGGTTAATATTGAAAACTGTAAAGGTTTATTGTTATAAATTATATTTTTTTATTGCCTTACTATCTGGTGTTGTTACCTTGCTTTTGCTTCTATCTCGCTTTTATAATCCCTAAAAGCCTTAAAGATAGAACCCGCAATAAAGTCTTGCCCTTCGGGCGTGTGTAGGTATTTTTCTTCCTCGTGGTTGGTCAAAAAACCCGTTTCGATTAATATTGAAGGCATGGCGGTTTTGTAAAGCACCAAAAAACCCGCTTGCTTCACCCCTCTGCTTCGGTGTTTGGGTCGGGTTTTAAATTGATTTTCAATCTTTGATGCCAACAACAAGCTCTGCTGCTGAAAAGAATTTTGAAACATCTCAAAAATGATATTTGCCTCTGGCGACTGCGGGTCGTAGCCCTCATAATTGACAATATAGTCTTTTTCGAGCAAGATAGAAGCGTTTTCACGTTTTGAGACCTCCAAGTTGTCTTGTGTTTTATGAAGACCCATAATAAAAGTTTCGGTACCACTGACGGTCGTGTTGCCCGAATTGCAGTGGATAGAGAGAAAAAAGTCGGCGTTTTTTCTGTTGGCAATGGCTGCACGCTCACGCAACTCCACAAACACGTCTTTATCACGGGTATAAATCACACGCACGTCTTTGATGTTGAGCGTGATGTACTCGCCGAGCCTCAAAGCGATGCTCAACGCCACGTCTTTTTCGGCTTGTTTGCGGGTTTTGGTGCCTGTGTTGCCCGGGTCGTGTCCGCCGTGTCCAGCATCAATAACGATGGTACGGATTTTGTGCGACCGATAGCCCGTGTCTTTAAATGAACACAAAACCAAAAAACAACTTATAATTGCAATACTATGTGCTTTATTCATAATTTTGTAGGGTGTTTTTACGTTTGAATGAGCCAGATACCAAACTTATAACCACTGGGCTTGCTTTTTAATTTTTTATATTAGTAACCTTCAAGACACAAAATTACTCTATTGAAACTATTTGTACGAATATTATTATTAAATAAAATAAAAAAAAGAATCTCGGTGTCAAATAAACATTGGACAACGGTTTTTATTGTGCTTGCGGTCGCTATCCATTGCTCAAAACAAGGTCTTGGTCAAGAAAATCCATTGCCAAAAAAAACACCAACTACCGACAAGCGTGAACCTATTGTGCAAGATACAATCCCGAAAAAAAACGCCCTAATTTTAAAAGATAGCCTCTTGTTTTCGACCAACAGCGACCTCGATGCCCCGATAGATTACTCTGCCGACGACTCTATCGTGTTTGATGTAGAGTCAAACATCATGCACATCTACAAAAAAGGCGTGTTAAAATACAAAGACCTCCAACTCGATGCCAACAAAATAGCCATGAACTCCAAAACCAGCATCTTGCACGCCGAAGGTCTCCCAAACGACACGACGCAAGACATGGAAGGCTTGCCGGTGTTCAAACAAGGCGACCAAAACCTGACGGGCAACACGATGGACTACAATTTCAAAACCCAAAAAGCCAAGATGAAGCAAGCCGTAACCCAGCAAGGCGAAGGCTACCTGATAGGGCAAGAATCGAAGATGGAAAACAAAGAAACGATTTTTATCAAAGATGCGATGTTTACGACTTGTAGCCAAACCGACCACCCACATTTTGGGCTACACATCACACGGGGCAAATTGGTTACCAACAAACGCATCATCTCAAGTGTGGCATATTTAGAAATTGCAGATATTCCGCTGCCTGTGGGTTTGCCGTTTTTTTATTTTCCCATCACCAAAGGTCAGCGTCGAGGCTTTATCTTGCCCAACGTGAGAAATTCGCAGCAGCTCGGCGTGGGTTTAGAAAACTTGGGCTTCTATCTGCCCATCAACGACCAAGCAGCACTCACACTCACGGGCAATATCTACAGCTTGGGGTCGTGGCGGCTTGGTTCTCGGTTAGAGTACATCAAAAAATATAAGTTTAACACCAACCTGCAAGTTACCATCAATAGTTTTAAGCAAGGCGACATTGAAGTTGATAAAAATAGGTCTGATAAAGATTATGGCATCGTGTTTGGATTTACGTTGAACCCCAAACTGCTCCGCAACAGTTCCTTTAATGCCAATGTCAATTATAGTTCGAGCCGATTTGCCCAAAACACGTCTTTTCAAGCCAATAGCTTCACACGCAGCACCTCACAATCGACCATCAACTACTCTAAAAATTTTGTGGGTTCGCCCTTTAGCCTTTCTACCAGCATGGTCGTGAGCCAAAATTTTGCCACCAAAGAAAACACGTTCTCATTGCCTCAAATCAATGTTACGATGCAACGCATCACGCCTTTTCAAAACAAAAATGGGGTAGGAAAAAGCCGCTGGTATGAAAGCATTGGCCTGAGCTATGCCATAAACAACAACAACACCCTTCGCTTGATAGAAGACAGCATTGGCATTAAAAATTTTAATGACTTTGCACGGCAGACCGTTTCGGGCATTTCGCATACGGCGACCGTCAATCAATCAACCAAACTCTTGAAGCACATTAATTTTTCGACGGGAGCAAGTTTTAATGAATATTGGTATTTCAAAACCATCAATCGGGCATGGAACTACACCAAGAAAGCCCTCGTCGTTACGGATACCACCAATGGGTTCAGACGGGCGTTGGATTGGAACGTCAATGCGGGTTTTGGGGCGGTGCTTTATGGCACATACGCCAACAAGCTCAAACGAGGCAAAGTGGCTGCCGTGCGGCATACCCTCTCGCCCGATGTCAGTTTTAGCTACCGACCCGATAGAAGCCAAATGCCTTATTTTCAATACCTTCAAACAGATAGTACGGGTAGAAATAAACAATATTTTTCTATTTTCGATTTGGTTAATAACATTTCTACGCCACAGCTGCGTGAATTTGGCGGTGTCAATTTTGGTTTAAACAATAATATTCAGATGAAGCTGCGACCCAAAAACGACACTTCGGAGGCAAAAATCATTAAATTGATAGACAATTTGAGCATCAGGAGTGGTTATAATTTTATTGCAGATAGCTTGCAAATTTCGCCCATCAGTGTGTCGGCACAAACCACATTGAGCCAATATTCGCAGTTTTCGGTCAGTTCGACGTTCAATCCTTACCGCAAAATAGATTTTGAGAAAGGCGGTAGTGTGGTGGTCAATCAATTGCAATATAACTTTAACAAAAAACTGGCTCGGGTAGAAAATCTAAGTTTTTCGCTCAACACACAACTGAGCAACCAAGAAAAACTCAAAGACAAGACCACTGCCAAAGGGTTAAAAATTCCCTACAACATCAATATTTTTTATACTTTGACTTATATTCCTGTGGGTTCGTCGTTTGGGTTTGTGCAAAGCAACCAACGCTGGCAGCAGACGCTTGGTTTTTCGGGCAATGTGCGTTTGACCGACAACTGGAACATCGATTTTAACTCGGGCATCGACATTCGCATGAAAAAGTTGGTGGCGACGACCATCAATATTTCGAGAGATTTGCACTGCTGGGAGTTGTATTTTTCGTGGACACCGTTTGGCTTTCAAAAGAGTTATATGTTTACCCTTCGTCCCAAATCGGGCATGCTCCGTGATGTCAAAGTGCCTTACAACCGTTTTTGGTACGACATAAATCAGCCTCGCTAATTTTTTTTATGGTGTTTCTATCCATTGGTTTTGTTCGGTATCAAGTTCTATGTCTATGCGTAGATTGTCGATGATAAAATCTTGTCGTTGGGGTGTATTTTTGCCCATGTAGTACTCCAATAATTTTTGGATACTCATTTCATTTTGCAAAAAAACGGGCTGAAGGCGTATGTCTTCGCCGATGAACTTACCAAATTCTTCGGGAGAGATTTCGCCAAGCCCTTTGAAACGGGTTATTTCGGGTTTTATGCCTAATTTTTTGATGGCTTTTTGGCGTTCGGTATCGGTGTAGCAGTAGATGGTTTCTTTTTTATTTCGGACCCTAAACAAGGGTGTTTCTAAGATAAAAACGTGTCCATTTCGAACCAAATCGGGAAAAAACTGAAGAAAAAACGTCAAGAGCAGCAGCCTGATGTGCATGCCATCTACGTCGGCATCGGTAGCGACCACGATTCGGTTGTATCTCAAGCCTTCCATGCCCGCCTCGATGTTGAGGGCGTGTTGGAGTAGGTTAAATTCTTCGTTTTCGTACACAATTTTCTTTTTCATGCCAAAGGTGTTGAGTGGTTTGCCCCGCAGCGAAAAGACGGCTTGGGTTTCTACCTGCCGAGATTTGGTGATAGAGCCACTTGCCGAGTCGCCTTCGGTGATGAAAAGTGTGGTATCGAGTTGGCGTTCGCCCTTGGTGTCGTCGAGATGAAATCGGCAATCACGGAGTTTTTTGTTGTGTAAGTTTGCTTTTTTTGCCCGTTCGTTAGCCAGTTTTTTGATGCCCGCCATGTCTTTGCGTTCCCGTTCGGATTGTTGAATGCGTTTGAGCAAGGCTTCGGCGGTTTTTGGGTTTTTATGGAGGTAGTCGTCTAAGGCTTTTTTGATAAAATCGCCTACAAAATTTTTGAGTGTGATGCCATTTTCGGGAGCCGTGTTGAGCGAGCCGAGTTTGGTTTTGGTTTGGCTCTCAAAGATGGGTTCTTGTATTCGCACGCTGATGGCAGCCACGATAGAGCCTCTGATGTCGGCGGCATCTAATTCTTTTTTAAAAAAATCTCTAATGGTTTTGATGTAAGTTTCTTTGAAAGCCTGCAAGTGTGTGCCGCCTTGGGTGGTAAATTGCCCATTGACGAAGCTGTAATAATCTTCGCCATATTCGTTATTGTGCGATATGGCAAGTTCTATGTCTTCACCTTTGAGGTGAATAACAGGATAGCAAAGTTCGTCTTGTTTGACTTTCTTGGTTAATAAATCCAGCAGACCATTTTTTGAAATATATTTTTGGTTGTTGAAATTGAGTACCAGACCAGCATTGAGATAGGCGTAGTTCCAAATCATATTTTCGACGTATTCGGGTCTGAAATGGTAGTTTTTGAAGATGCTGCTATCGGGTTCAAAACAGATGAGGGTTCCGTTGGGTTCGGTGGTTTTTTCTTCTTTGGACTCGTAGGTCAGGCGACCGATGCTAAATTCGGCTGTTTTGGATTTGCCTTCCCGCACAGATTGCACTTTGAAGTAGTGTGAAAGGGCATTGGTTGCTTTTGTGCCTACGCCGTTGAGACCCACGGCTTTTTTGAAGGCTACGGAGTCGTATTTTCCGCCTGTATTGATTTTGGAGACACAATCGACGACTTTTCCCAGTGGAATGCCTCTACCAAAATCTCTGATAATGACTTTTTGGTCAGAGAGTTGAATGTCTATCTGTTTGCCGTTGCCCATCACAAATTCGTCTATGGAGTTATCTACAATTTCTTTAAGCAGCACGTAGATACCGTCGTCGGCGGAGGTTCCGTCGCCCAGTTTTCCGATATACATGCCGGGTCTTAGGCGAATGTGTTCGTCCCATTCGAGGGTTTTTATTTGGGCTTCGTTGTATTGTGAGGGGTTTTGTTGGGTTGTATTTTCGTTTGACATTGGTGGGTTGATTGGCTTGGTATCTAATTTATGGTTTTAGAAATCTGATTTTGATTGGGCAAAGGTATAAAAAACCTTCTATTGTTTGAGTGCAAATGTTCAGGTAGGTATTTTGATTATTTTTTATACTTGTTTTTTAGATAACTTTGGGCACAATAGTTTGAGGTTTTTAGGGGTATTAAGTTTGATTATTTTGAAACATTTATCTAAAAATTGGTGTTCTTAAAGGCATCAATTCTCATCATGAAAGAACTCACCAACATCCCAACAACAAAAGTAGAACGTGCCACAAAGTTTATCAAAACAGGCGCCAAATTGGGTGTCAATTATTTAAAACATTACACCAAAAACATCGTCAGCGACGCTCCCGTGTCCCGACAACAACTCGACCAAGACAACGCCAAAGACATCTTTGATGCCCTGTCGGAAATGAAAGGCTCGGTACTCAAGCTGCTACAAATGCTCAGCATGGAAAAAAATTTTTTGCCCGCCGCCTACACCGAAAAATTTGCCGATGCCCAATATCGAACGCCGCCGCTCTCGGCACCGCTCGTCGTCAAAACCTTTGTGCAAAGCATCGGGCAGCCGCCAAGCCAACTGTTTGACACATTCAACGTTCGGGCAACGTCAGCAGCATCTATCGGGCAAGTACACCAAGCAACCAAAAACAGCAAACAACTCGCCGTCAAAATCCAATATCCCGGCGTTGCCAATGCCATTCACAGCGACATTCAGATGGTCAAACCCATTGCATTTCGAGTAATGGGATTGCCCGAAATAGATTTTGAAAAATACCTCCAAGAGGTCGAAACCAAACTGATAGAAGAAACCAACTACACCCTGGAACTAAAACGCTCTATGACGCTCTCGGATCAATGCCGACACCTCAAAAACCTTGTTTTTCCCCAATACTATCCCGAGCTATCGAGCAGCAAAATCATTACCATGGATTGGATTGAGGGCTTGCACCTCAAAGAATTTTTGATGACCAACCCGCCGCAGTCCATACGCAACCAGATAGGGCAAGCCCTGTGGGATTTTTACGATTTTCAGGTCCATACACTCAAAACCATTCACGCCGACCCTCACCCCGGCAATTTTATTATCCAACCCGATGGCAACGTTGGTGTGATAGATTTTGGGTGTGTCAAAGAAATTCCAAACGATTTTTATACGCTTTTTTTTAGTCTTGTGCTAAATGAAACCTTAGACAATCCCAAACGCCTACAATCGGCATTGCTCCAAGCCGAAATATTGTTTGAAGACGACACACCGCAAAAAAAGGCGTTTTATATGGATTTGTTTAAAGAAAATTTGAGGTGGGCAGGCAAGCCATTTCAAAACCAAACCTTCGACTTTGGAGATGCCAGCTACATGACCGACATGCAAGAAATGGGCAATAAACTCATGCAAAACGAAGAACTCAAAAAAGAACGTGATGCCCGAGGCTCAACACATTTTATCTACATCAACAGAACTTATTTTGGTTTATACGCCTTGCTCAACGAACTCGGTGCCAACATCGAAACCAGAGGACTTCATTTTATAAAACCAAAAAAATAATCTTAATTTATGGTTGCAAATATCATCAAAAGACAGACGTTGGAAGGCATCTATTCGGCTTCGGGTATGCAGAAGATTGATGGAAAACTGTATATCGTCTGCGACAATTCGCCCTATCTGTTCACCCTAAATGAAAAAAATTTTGAGACTATCAATAAAATAAAATTGTTTGAACCGCAAAAAATCCTCGATGGGCAGATACCAAAACCCATAAAACCAGACTTTGAATGCCTAACCCAAATATCCTCCAACACACTTTTGGCAATAGGTTCGGGTTCGAAAAAAATAAGCCGTGATGTGGCCTATCTCATAAACCTAAACCAAGACAACACCAAACAACCCCAAACACGCCTCGATACTTCAAACCTATACAACCAACTTAGAACACACCAAACGATACTCAACGGGCAAAAACTAAACCTCGAAGCCGCCTTCACAACCCAAAAACACATTGGACTCATGCACAGAGGCAACATATCGGGCGTGAATGCCCTTTTTCTATACCCAAAACATGATTTTTTAGACGCTCTGACACAACACAAAACCCTACAACCAGAGGTTTTTACTTACGAACTGCCAAGCATAAAACACAGACTATCGGGCTTTTCGGCAGCATGTATAACCAAAAACTGCAAGCAAATTTTGTTTGCATGCACGGCAGAAGACACCAACAACGAAATAGACGACGGCGAAATATTGGGAAGTTTTGTGGGTTTTATTGACGTTGATGACCTGAAAAATCCATTGCCCAAAACCGTTTTTATACCCGATACGACCCTGAAAATAGAAGGCATCTGCATCAAAAATCAAACCCCAAACAGCCTGACCATCTATGCCGTTACGGACAATGACGGCACGCCATCCGAACTCTTAGAAATACAGATTTTAGACCTCGAAACCCTTGCTTAAACGATGAATTATTTGGCTCACCTCTACCTTTCGGGTGAGGATAAAAACCTTCGGCTGGGCAATTTTATCGCCGATGGCATCAAGGGAAACCAACTCCACATCTACCACCAAGCGGTGCAAAAAGGCATCAGGCTACACCGAGCGATTGACGATTTTACGGACCATCACCCTATCGTGGCTCAAAGTAAAAAACGCCTCTACCCAACGATGCACAAATATGCTGCGGTGGCAACAGATGTGATTTTTGACCATTTTTTGGCTAAAAATTGGAACGATTATATGCCAAAAATTGATTTGAACACCTATTCGCAAGCAATATATTTGGAAATGAACGCACAGATAGCACTTTTACCGCCCAAAATCCAACAATTGTTGCCCTACATGATTAAAAACAATTGGCTGGTGGCTTACGGCTCCTTAGAAGGGCTGGATAAGGTGATGAAAGGCATGAGCCAAAGGGCAAAATTTGAGTCGAATATGGACAAAACCTGCGAACTCTTGATTTTGAATTATGTCGAATTTGAACAAGAGTTTAAACATTTTTTTGATGAGTTGATGGTTTTTTGCGTGCAATACATCAACCAAAATCCAAGCACACAAAACACATGAGCTTGTGAATAATTTTTGGTT
>JAYWHZ010000107.1:0-14324 GCA_043777395.1 Bacteroidota bacterium | reverse complement strand
ACTTGCTGACCATCTTAATTAAAAATCCCAATTTTTTGATTCTCGACGAACCGACAAACGACCTCGACCTGCCAACGCTCAACGTCTTGGAAGATTTTTTGTTGAACTTCAAAGGCTGCCTCATCATTGTGTCGCACGATAGATATTTTATGGATAAACTCGTTGACCATCTGTTTGTGTTTGAAGGAAATGGCATTATCAAAGATTTTAATGGCAACTATCAAGATTATAGAGACGACATAAAAGAAAAAGAAGCCGAAGCCAAACGACAATTGAACGCACAAAAAAACAATAAACAAAAGCCTGAATTAACCAAAACCATTGAAGCCAAACCCAAACCGAGCTACAAAGAGCAGCAAGAATACGAACAACTCGAAAAGCAGATAGAACAATTGGAGCAACAAAAAACAACCGCAAACCAAGCCCTCAGCGGCAACATTACAGACAGAGACCAGATAGCCAAACACTCCAAACACATTGACGAACTGAACAAAACCATTGACCAAAAAACGGTTAGATGGCTCGAACTCGCCGAAAAAATGTAGAAAATAAAGACCTATCTCACTTTTTGCGGAGCAAATGCCAGTTTTTGTAGCCAAACAAAGATTTTTGACCAAAAAAATGCCGCTCAATCCAAGAGATAAATCGATATTTGAAGCGTTCGTGTTTCATTTTCGGTCGGCGGAGTGCTTGCGTGCCAAAGTTGAGCTCGGCGTGCCAATCCATCTTTGCCATAAAACCAGCCATCACTTTGGGGTGCGTGCCAGCAAACAAATCGACTTGATTTAAATCGCCATAATCAAAGTTCTGTGCCAATTTTTGGTAATGCCTATCCGCTTTTTGTTTGCCCCAATAGACCTTATCTTGCTCGTGTTTTTTGGTCTGCATGCGCTGCGGCGGACGCACCCAGCCGTAGTGATAAACCGCTGCATCGATAGACAAAACATTCAATTTTTTGCCACTCGTGTGCCGAAAAGATTGGGCATCTTTGATAGACTGAACGCCAATATGGTTGCGAACCAACCGAATATCGTGCTTGTACCAACAATGCGACTGCAAACAATGGTCATAATCGCCCCAAAAATGCTTGTAATCAAACAAAAAACCTTCTACATTTGGGTTGGTTAAATGGTTTTGGCAAGCGTTTTTTATCTTTTTGAGGTCTTGCTCGTGAAGCACTTCATCGGCTTGGATATACAAACACCAGTCGCCTTTGCAGAGCGAAAGGGCAAAATTGGTCTCGTCTCTATAGATTTTACCATCGACAAAAGCCGCTTTATCCCAAACCCGACGCACGATTTTGATTTTTGGCGACCCGATAGCTGCTATCAAAGCCTCCGTGTGGTCGTCGGCATCGCAGTTGCCCAAAGCCACCACAAACTCATCGACCAGCGGCAAAACCGATAATATGGACTCTTTGATGGGAAAATACAATTTTTCTGCATTGCGAACAAACGTAAAACCGCTGATGGTCATTGGGCGTTGATGCCGTGTGTTTGACATTGTTTTTGTCTTTTTTTAAAATAAATTGAATTTAATAAAAATGAGCCAACCATTCAAAATCTGATGCCCGAAACTATTTGAATTTTATACATAAACCTAAATAATTTGCCTGAGCAAGCATTTTTTTACTAATTTTGTGGCAAATTTACAAATTTAAAATAAGTTGAGCCAAGCTATTTAAACACAATCAACAAATTTCCAAACAAAACAACTGGAAACCAATAACCTAAACACAATTAAAAAATTAGATATGAATAATGTAAAAATTGCCGTTGTAGGGCTCGGATACGTGGGTTTGCCGCTGGCTCTGGCGTTGGCAAAAAAATCGCATGTTGTCGGGTTTGATATCAGCCAACACAAACTCGACATCCTCAACCAAGGCATTGACCCAAACGACGAACTCGAACCCGAAGCATTTTTAGGTACCAATATTGTATTTACCAATCAATTGGAAGACCTAAAAGCCTGTAATTTTCACATCGTCGCCGTGCCTACACCCATCGACTCTCACAACAACCCGGACTTGTCGCCGCTCCTATCAGCCTCCAAAACAGTGGGCAAAGTCCTCAAAAAAGGAGACATCGTCGTCTATGAATCTACCGTCTATCCCGGCTGCACCGAAGACGACTGCGTGCCAGTATTAGACCAAACCTCTGGACTCTCGTTTGCCAATGGCGACTACCAACTCGGCTACTCACCCGAACGCATCAACCCCGGCGACAAAGAACACATGCTCCACAACACCATCAAAATCGTGTCGGCATCGGACGAGCAAGCCCTCGAAAAAGTCAAATACGTCTATAACCTCGTTGTCGAAGCTGGATTACACATTGCCCCAAGCATCAAAGTTGCCGAAGCCGCCAAAATTATCGAAAACACGCAAAGAGACCTCAACATCGCCTTAATGAACGAACTCTCTATCATCTTTAATAAAATGAAAATCAGTACGCTCGACGTGTTGGAAGCAGCAGGCACAAAATGGAATTTCTTGCCTTTCAGACCCGGTTTGGTTGGCGGGCATTGCATCGGCGTAGATCCTTACTATCTCACCCACAAAGCCAAAGAACTGGGCTATCATGCCCAAATCATTCTCGCAGGGCGTTTTGTCAATGACTCGATGGGGGCTTATGTTGCCAAACAAACCGTCAAACGATTGGACAAAGGCATCTCGCCAAGCGAAGCCAAAATATTGGTTCTCGGCACCACATTCAAAGAAAATGTATCTGACATCAGAAACTCCAAAGTGATAGACATCATCAACGAACTCAAAAGCTACGGCGTTGAGGTCGATGCCGTCGATTGCAAAGCCGATGAAAAAGAATTTGAACATGAATATCACATTGCTATTTCTAAAAAAGTGGATGAAACCAAGAAATACGATGCCGTCATCGTTGCCGTTGCCCATAACGAATATAAAGCATTAGACGAAACGTATTTCAAATCCATCATGCGTGGCAATGGCATCTTTGTGGACATCAAAAGTATGTATCGCAACACCATTAAAAGCATCAATTATTGGAGCTTGTAAATGAATTAGTAGAGATAAACAAATAAATAAAACCTCAAAAACATTGATTTTTGAGGTTTTTTAATGCCCTTAAATTTAATGCTCTTAAAACTTAAAATTATAAGTAAACGTAGGAATAATTGGAAACAAAGACACTTGTTTGGGTTTCAGACTTGTGATTTGCCCTTGTGGATTTTGCTGCACATCTACAAAAATAAAGTAGGGATTCAATCGGCTATACGCATTATAAACACTAAAAGTGAGGTCGCCGTCCCAATATTTT
Source organism: Bacteroidota bacterium (assembly GCA_043777395.1). Lineage (GTDB taxonomy): Bacteria > Bacteroidota > Bacteroidia > UBA7662 > JAYWHZ01 > JAYWHZ01. The sequence continues at coordinate 11,031 of JAYWHZ010000107.1, read as the reverse complement.
TTGGGTTTGAAGAGCCACACCAAGCCCAAATCCAAGCGGTGGTAAGGTGCTTGCCTCAAATCGTTTCGGTTTTTGGTAACGGGTGTAAACTGAAACCCGCCCGTGCCGCCAATGTCAGAGCCGATAAACTGCCCAGCAGCAAACGTAAAGGCATTGCCCGTGCCATAGACCCAGGTGGCGGTGGCGTTAAGGCGTTTGGCGACTTTATAGATTGCCACAATAGAAATGTCGTGCCTACGGTCGTAGCGAGGATGAAAAGGCTTGCCTTCGTTGATGACCTGAAACTCGTCGCCTTGGTCAAACTGCCGCCATGACCACGAGAGGGTATAGCCTATCCAGCCGGTGAGTGTGCCTTGCTTTTTTTCGAGATAAATTTCGTTGCCGTAGCCCCAGCCTCGCCCGAAGGTCAGTTCGCCATCGAGGTTTTCTTTGCCAAAAATCTGTCCGCCATCTTTGACATCGACTTGGTTGGCGAGCCATTTGTAATAAATTTCATTGCTCAACAGATATTTATCACCGATGTTGATGGATATGCCGCCCACGATTTGGTCTGAGGTCTGCGGTTTGATGTTGGCGTTGGCAGGATACCAAATATCGGTTGGTAGGCTCGTGCCTGAATTGGCTATGAGGTTGATGTATTGAACCATGCGGGCATAGCTAAATTTGAGTGCTACATTTTTTTTAAGTTCGATGTTGGCAGCAAGGCGAGGTTCGATGTTGGTATAAAATTTTTGCTTATCCCCAAAGCCCGAAAGTCGCATACCGTAATTAAGTTTTAGTCGGTTTGAGACCTTCCAATCGTCGGAGGCATAAAATCCCAATTCACTTGCATAGATGTTTTTGCCTGACTCGAAACGGTCTGCTGTTGTTCCAAAACTCAAACGTCCTATTTTGAAATGGTGATAAATGCCTTGTGTACCAAATTTGATGGTGTGATTTTCGTTTGGCAGGAACGTAAAATCCACTTTGGCACTTTGGTCTTCGATGTTGGAGCCGAGCTCGAATTTAAAATCGATGCTTTCGAGTTTGTTGGCAATGGTGTAGTCGTAGTTTGAATAGATCAGCGATGTATTGACAAACAGTTTGGAGTTGATGATGTGGTTCCAGCGGAGTGTGCCTGTGGCGTTGCCCCAGTTGAAATTGGCATTAAACACATTGGCTTGCCTAAACTGAAAGACATCTCTACCAAAATAGCCACTTAAAAATAGTTTGTCTTTATCGCCAAGGTCGTAGTTGATTTTGGTGTTCAGGTCATAGAAATAATAAGGCGGAATATTGGTTGGGTTTTCGCCGCTTGCGGTCGCTTTGTTAATCTGGTTGGTGATGGCATCGACGTAGGTTCGGCGACCAGAGAAGATAAACGAACCCTTTTCATTTTTTGAGATGGGTCCTTCGAGCGTTAGTCGAGAGGCAATAAGTCCAACACCGCCTGTGCCTGAAAACTTTTTTCGGTTGCCGTCGTTCATTTTTATATCCACAACCGAGCTGAGCCTTCCACCAAACTTAGCCGGAAAGCCGCCCGTGTAGAGTTCAACGTCTTTGACGGCATCGGGGTTGAACGTAGAGAAAAAGCCAAACAAATGCGAGGCATTATAGACTGTTGCCTCGTCTAATATAATCAGGTTTTGGTCGTTTCCGCCTCCACGCACATACAATCCGGCACTGCCTTCGCCGCCATTTTTCACGCCGGGTTTGAGTTGCAACGTCTTGATAATATCGACTTCGCCAAACAAAGCGGGCAAGATTTTGGCTTCTTTGGCTGTGATTTTTGATACCGATGTTTGGGTCGATTTTATTTGCTCTTGCACGCTTGCTTCGCCCGTGATTTGGACTTCGGAGAGCGTTCGGTTTGCGGGTTCGAGATCGACGTTTATTTTTTCTTTTTGATTGATGGCAACTATTTTTTTTAAGGGTTTGTAGCCGATATACGAATAGACCACTTCTACGTCTTGGTTTGGAATGGTGATTGAGTAGAAGCCATATTCGTTTGAGATAGAACCCGTTTTAGATGTTTGGCAAAAAATAGTGGCTGCTATTAGGGTTTCGCCTGTGGCGGCATCACGGATAGTACCCGAAATGGTTTGTTTGGCGTTTTGAGCAAAAAGATTGGTGTGGTGGCTTGTATTAAAAAATAAAATAGCGGTGGTAAGGATAAAAGTCTGTAAAAATTTCATTATGTTTTAAGTATTTGATGTTTGATTTCGGGTATATGGGTTAATAAAAAAGGTTAAAACTTACTTTCGAGACAATAATTTTTGTTTAAAATACAACCAAATACGTCAAAATATAAACGTTCAATTGAATTGTTTTGACACAAAAAATCTTTTGGTCGTTTTGGAGCTCAAACGCATTGTGAATTGAATGCTATGTTTTGATAAACACAATTTTTGTACTCTTTTAAGAATAAAACTTATCTTTGCCTACAATTTGGGCGGTATGTCTGCCGATTGTCTATTAAAACCGTTCTGAAAATCAAATTCCATGCAAAAAAATATCCAACGTTTTTTATTAACCATTATTTTTGTCTTTTGTTCGCTTTTTTCGTTTTCGCAAGGCACCGTTCGGGGTTTTGTGTATGACAAACAGACCGGCGAACCCATTATGTTTACCAATGTGGTTGTTAGAGGCACGACTTTGGGAGCGACCACCGACCTCAACGGTTTTTTTACCATCACCAAAGTTCCCGAAGGCAGCTATCGTCTTGTGAGCAGCTATTTGGGCTACGACACGGCTTCGGTCTCTATCTTGGTAAAAAACGAAGGCATTTATAACCAAAAACTATACCTCAACAAATCGTCTATCCAATTGGGTACGGTAGAAATCAGTGCTGAAAAAGAGCAAGCCACCAATAAAGTTCAGGTGTCGGTAGAGACCGTAACAGCCAAAGGCATCAACAAGATTGTTGCCGTGGGCGGTCAAGCCGATTTGGTTCAGTACATGCAGACCTTGCCGGGCGTGGTGTTTACGGGCGACCAGGGCGGTCAGTTGTATATTCGTGGCGGCTCGCCTATCCAAAATAAAGTGATGATTGATGGCATGATTTTGTACAATCCGTTTCACTCTATCGGCTTGTTTTCGGTGTTTGAGACCGATATTATCCGCAACGCAGAGATTTCGACGGGTGGTTTTAATGCTCAAAACGGCGGCAGACTTTCGGCGGTCATGGACATTACGACCAAAGACGGCAACCAACGCAGGCTATCAGGCAAGGCATCGTCGAGTCCTTTTTTATCCAAAATAATTCTTGAAGGACCGCTCGGCGGCAAAAAAACCAGCGACAATCGCCCCACGTTTGTGCTGACAGCCAAGACCTCGTATTTGGAGCAGAGTTCCAAAATATTTTATCCCTATGCCAACGAAGGCAAAGGTTTGCCGTTCAACTTTACAGATATCTATGCCAAGACCTCGTTTAAATCGGATAATGGCAGCAAGATAAGTTTTTTTGGGTTCAATTTTAGAGACCAAGTGCGTTTTTCTAATGTGGCTCAAATTGGTTGGAATAGTTTTGGTGTGGGAACCAACTTTGTTGTTGTGCCAGCGGCGAGTACTACACTTATCAAAGGTAATTTTGCCTACTCGACCTATCTCATTCAACAAAAAGAAGCCGACGGCAAACCCCGACAGAGCAGCATCAATGGCTTCAATGGTGGCTTGACGTTCAATTACTTTTTGGCAAAAGATGAAATCAACTACGGTTTCGAGATATTGGGTTTCGACACCGACTATCAGTTTTTGAACCAAGCCAACTTGTTTGTTCAGCAAGCCCAAAGCACCACGGAGCTCGCAGGGTTTTTGAAATATAAAAAGATTTTTAATAAATTGATTATTGAACCTGGCTTGCGTTTGCACTACTATGCCTCGCTGGCAACGCTTTCGCCAGAGCCTCGTTTGGGTCTCAAATGGAACGTAAGCAACCGTTTTCGCCTGAAAGCCGCCGCTGGGTTGTATTCCCAAAACCTGTTTTCGGCAGCTTCTGACAGAGATGTGGTCAATCTGTTTTATGGTTTCCTATCGGGTCCAGACAATTTGCAGAAAAAATTTAATGGCAAAGACGTGAACACCAAAATTCAAAAATCGCAACACGCCATTTTGGGTATGGAAATAGATCTGGGCAAATATTTGGAACTGAATGTGGAGGCTTATTACAAAAATTTTAGTCAATTGATAAACATCAATAGAGACAAACTCTATGAAGACAATATCCAAAATGCTGCTATTCCTGATTTTCAAAAACGTGATTTCATCATCGAGAATGGCTACGCCCGTGGCATCGATTTTAGGCTCAAATACGACTACAAGCAATGGTATTTTTGGGGAACTTATTCGCTGATGTACACCAATCGGTTTGACGACGTGAGAAACTACCGACCTGTGTTTGACCGCCGCCACAACGTCAATATCGTGGCGACCTACAATTTTGGCAAAACCAAAGACTGGGAATTTAGCACCCGCTGGAACTATGGCTCTGGCTTCCCGTTTACTCAAACGCAAGGTTTTTATGAGCAAATCAACTTTAACGACATCGGCACCGACTATACCCAACAAAACGGACAATTGGGCGTTCAGTATGGACCTATAAATACGGGTAGGCTGCCCGATTATCACCGACTCGATTTGAGCCTCAAAAAAACATTTTATCTGTCATCAAACACAAGTTTGGATTTCAATTTGAGTGCAAGCAACGCCTACAACCGACAAAACATTTTTTATTTTGACCGCATCAGCTTCAAGCGTGTCAATCAGTTACCAATACTGCCAAGTTTGGCAATCTCGCTCAACTTTTAAATTAAAAAAATAATTAATACGTAAAATCTCATACCTGCAATGACATTCAGGTGTGAGATTTTTTGGTTGTGGTGTAGAAAATGCTGTTTTAAAAATTGAGACGAAGGCTATTTTTATAAATTTTGTGTACCACATAGTATTCCGAATGCTTGATTACTTACGTCCGCCCTATTTTTCATAAATACGATGTTAGTGGCTGGCATTTTTACTCATCTGCTTTTGTATACTTATTAAGTATGGGTCAATTCCGTTAATTAAATCGTTTATTGAAAATTCTGTCCAAATGTCGGGTATTTGAATTCTCCCTTTTTCATTTGGTCTTACTATGTAAGTTGTTGCAATAGATATTTTTGATTTTGTCTTTGGCAATTCCATTGGTGTGTAAGTTGTTGCGCCAATAGGGTTGTTACCAACACTTGTTCCAATTATTGTTCCAATTTTATTATCTTGAATTAAAGTTGTTAGCATTGCAGCCGCACTTCCTGTCCTATAATTTGAAAGAATATAAACATTACCTTTAAAAATTGGACGGGTATTTGGAATATAGTATTTTGAGTTTTTGTCTGTTATTTGGCTAAAAAGATTGTTGTCAAGATTTGTACGCACTAACTTTTTTTGTGGGACGTTATTTAAATATGTTTTTTCGAGATTTTGATATTCCTTTTGAAAATACTTTTTGAAAATATCGGAAGTATAAGCAAATTCATTAAAACCTTTCAGAGTATCCTGATTGGTAAGGAAATAAAGAAGTTGAGTTGCAAGTGTCAAATTTCCACCTGGATTATTTCGCAGGTCAATAATTAAGTTTTCTACTTTATTTTTATTCAGATTTATTTTTATTCAGACTGTCAACCAATTGCCATACAAAGTCCTTGAAAATCGGATATTTGGGGTTGTAAAAGCCACTAATCCTTTTTGAAGGTTTTTCTTTTCTAAATTGACTTTTTACATATCCTCTTGCTAATGGTTGAAGCCAAGGTTTAACATAACTTTCAATGCCATCTAAAATATCAATCTTATCATGACATCTGTTAAATTGTAAATAACCAATATTTTGTTCTTTCTCTATCTTGTAGAAATAGGTTTCATTTTGATACTTTGTTAGTGGGTTGTCTTTAAATGAAATACTAAAACCATTAAATTGATTTTCTGACAATATGGGCAATAATTTAATTTCTGTATTATCTTCAAACTTTAAAGCAAGTTGGTCTTTTTTGTCCTTAATTACACCAATTTCTTTCAAATATTCAGGCTTGTTATAAAATTGGAAGTTTCGTATTTCGTTTTGTTGATTGATTTTGTTTTCAGCGAACGTAAAATCTATTAGCCTGCTTTCTATTTCGTTCGTAGTTATTTCGTTGATTGTAACAATTTTTTTTCCTATACTTAAACTATCATAATTTTTTGAAATATTGAATAGATACCAGTTGTCGTTATAAATATGGATTACAAAAGGATAAACTTCTTTAAATTCTTGTTTTAATGAAATATTGGTGTGTTGGTTTTTAAGATTCGATAAATACTTTCTTACTTGAATTACAAAATCAATATTGTTATTTATTGTGCTTAACCTTGTTAAAATGGTTTCTCTTTGTAACTCACGCTCACCCGCTGGAAAAATACTGTCTATCTCAGGAAACCCTTCGTCAATTAGTTTGGTAAGATAAATAAAATCATATTGATAGTCATTGATACCATTTTGAGTAACTTTATCATTAAGAGAATAATTTTTAACACCATTCTTTTGCAAGAATAGTCCGCACGAAGAAAGCGATATTGCCAATAATATTATGAATGCTATCTGTTTCATTGTGTCTTGTTTATGCTTGCCACTAACTCGTTAATATACGCAACTCCATAAATCCACTACACAAAAATAATAAAATTATTTTTACTATCCAAATAAAATGTAATGTATTTAAAATCAAGGTAAAAAGTGTTTGCGAGCAATAAAAACAATACAAAATACGCAATACTTATTCCATTGTACCCAACGGACTTTTGATTTTTTTAAGACTTTTCTCGCTTACCTGTATGTAACGCAAAGTAGTTTTAATACCGTTATGTCCCAACAACTCTTGGATAAATTTGATGTCATTTTTAAATATTTAAAACAAAAATACCCGTAACTTTGTCCATTAAATCACACGAAAATATAAAAAATGACCGATAAAACAACCATTCAAACCATTCGCAAAGATTATACCCTGCAAGCCTTAAACGAAACCGAGCTCCTCTCCAATCCCTACGAGCAACTCGCCCGCTGGCTTCAAGAAGCCATCACAACCCAGCAACCCGAACCCAACGCCATGCACCTATGCACAGTAAACGGCGAAGGCAAACCATCGGGACGCATTGTCTTGCTGCGTGGTTTCGACGAACGAGGCGTGGTGTTCTACTCCAACTATACCAGCCGAAAAGGGCAAGACATGGCTTTGAACCCACACGCATCAGCCACCTTTTTTTGGGCAAATCTCGAACGGCAAATACGCATCGAGGGCAGCGTGAGTCGGGTTTCGGAGCAGGAGTCCGATGCCTATTTTCAGTCCAGACCTCGCAGCAGCCAGATAGGCGCTTGGTCGTCGCCGCAGAGCCAAATCATAGAATCAAGGCAAACGCTGGAGGAGAAAGTAGATTATTATAAACAAAAATTTGGCGACCACAATCCCATTCCTCGCCCCGACTTTTGGGGTGGATACCGCATCGTACCGACTACCGTAGAGTTTTGGCAAGGCAGGGCAAGCCGCTTGCACGACAGGATAGTGTATTTGAAAAATGACCAAAATCTTTGGACTACACAACGCCTTGCACCCTAATAGGCTCAACAATCAAAATGTTTTATAAAACAATTTAGCGAATATTCGCCAATTCAAAATAAAATAAATAACTTTGCACTTTGTTGTCGTAAAATTGTTGTCAAACCCATTAAAATAAAATTCGAGGTTTATGCTCAACAATCAACCAACTACCAAATCAGCATTAACAAAAAAACTTTATTATTTTAATTTACATGAAAGAAATTGGATTAAAAGCCGCAAACGCATCGCTCCAAACATTGGGTCTCAACGCACAAACTGCCTACTGGAACCTATCGCCTGCCCAACTCGTCGAGCATGCCCTTCGCCGAAACGAAGGCTCGCTCACCGACACAGGTGCCTTGGCTGTCTCGACAGGTGAATTCACCGGACGCTCACCCAAAGATAGGTTTATAGTCTTAGACGATATTACGAAAGATGCCGTTTGGTGGAACAAAATCAACATGCCCTTTGAGGCTCTAAAATTTGACCAGCTGTTTCAAAAAATGGCAAACTACATAGCCGACAAACAGGTCTTTGTAAATGACTGCACCGCATGTGCCGACGACGACTACAAACTAAACGTGAGGGTAATTACCGAATTTGCTTTCTCAAGTTTGTTTGCCGATAATATGTTTATCAGACCGACACACGACCAAATCCTAAAAACCGAAAACCCCGATTGGGTCGTACTCAATTGCCCCAACTTTAAAGCCGATGCCCAGCAAGACGGCACCAGACAACACAACTTCGCCATCATCAATTTTACCAAAAAAATGATTATCATAGGTGGAACCGCCTACACAGGCGAAATAAAAAAAGGCATCTTCTCGGTCTTAAACTTTATTTTGCCCCACCAACGCCATACGCTCTCGATGCACTGCTCTGCCAACGTGGGCAAACAAGGCGATACAGCCATCTTTTTTGGCTTGTCGGGAACGGGAAAAACAACCCTATCGGCAGACCCAGACCGAAACCTGATTGGCGACGACGAACACGGTTGGTCCGAAAACGGCGTTTTTAACTTTGAAGGCGGCTGCTACGCCAAATGTATAGACCTGACCGAAGAAAAAGAACCCGATATTTTTAAAGCCGTAAAGTTTGGAGCCATCGTCGAAAACACAACTTTTTTTCCCGATACCCGAACGGTAAACTACGCCGATGCCTCTATCACCGAAAACACAAGGGTCTCCTATCCCATTGACCACATCAACAATGCCATAGAGCCTTCGGTGGCTGGGCATCCAAAAAATATTTTCTTTTTGGCAGCCGATGCCTCAGGAATCCTACCGCCCATCGCCCGCCTCAATGCCGCTCAAGCCATGTTTTATTTCATCTCGGGCTATACCTCCAAGGTGGCTGGGACAGAAATGGGCATCGTGGAGCCTGAACCTACTTTTTCGCCCGGCTTTGGCGAAGCCTTTTTGCCCCTACACCCAACCACATACGCCGAACTCCTGGGCAAACAACTCAAAGCTCACAAAGCCCAAGTCTGGCTCATCAACACAGGTTGGAGCGGCGGTGCCTACGGCGTGGGCTCTCGCATGAAACTCAAATACACCAGAGCCATGATAACCGCAGCACTCGAAGGACAATTAGACCAAGTGGAATTTGAAAAACACCCAATTTTCAGCATCGAGATGCCTGTGTCGTGTCCCAATGTGCCAACAGAACTCCTAAACCCACGAAACACTTGGGTAAACAAAACCGAATATGACCAAAAAGCCAATGAATTGGCAATGGCATTCAACAAAAATTTTGAATTGTATAAGGATTTAGCCAATGACGAAATACTCTCGGCAGCACCTCAAATATTGGAAATCGCCTAATAAAAAACACAATAAACCATCAAAAAAAACTGTTCTGCACAAAAAGCGGAGCAGTTTTTTTGTTTATTGCCTCAAATTAAAAAATACCAAAAAATATTAGACAATTCAAAAAAACTATTTACATTTGCAAACGCTTATCTTTTACGCAACACACAATCTACATCATCTCCTGAGCGGCGAAAAATCTATCGAGCACCGCACAAAACACACACAAAGGCAAAAGCATTTTTTTTATTGATTATTTTTATCGAAGCAAAAATTTAATTATTTTTATTTATGAATCATTTAAAGTTAAGAAAATGAAAAATTATTTGTTCCGCAGCAGGCTCGAGTTCTCCAATTCGCCTACGCAAAAACCAAAAAATTTCTGTACCGTTGCACAAGAATTGTTACCTTCGACCTTCGAGGCTCGACCTTCGACCTTCGACCTTCGAGGCTCGTATTGTGGCTAATGTTGGCAATGCCGATTCTATTTGCTTCTAAACAAATGGCAGCACAAACCAAATGCTTCACCCAGCCCGACACCACGGCTCGCATAATGGGCAATATCTCAAATTTATTGGGCAATACGCTACAATCTATCAAGTTGGTGCGAATGAAAATTCACATCATTCAAAATGCCAATAACACTGCAACTTACATGCAAAACAACATTTGCCAAAATTTTCCGAGCAACAACGCCGCAGAGATAGCAGTTGCAAAAACTTATACTCGAAACTTAATTGACTATGCAAATACCAACCTAAGCAATCTACCCATGAACCTGCCCTGCCCCAGCCCGCCAATTTCAAGTATGCAGCCAACTAATTTTAGGTATTTGTTTGACGAAAACACCGACTTGTACTTTCACCCACAGCCCGAAATTACCGCTACAAACTCAATAGATGTGATAGGTATGGATTACACACACTTATCAGTCAATCCACAAACCTACGTGAATATTTTTTTTCTATACTACTCAAACGCCGTAGCAACGCCCTCGTTTATAAGCAGTAATATGTCGGGTAGTGCCAATGGAGTAGGTTATGTGGGGTTTTCTCCATTTGTTAAATTGGTTTCGCCATACCAAGCCGAGAAACTCGTTGTGCCTTCCATAATATACAATGTTTCAACACTCCTAAATCACGAAGTAGGACATCTGCTTGGCTTGGATCACACTTTTGTAAATGACGACTGCTCGGATACACCCCTACATCAGAACCAGTGGAACAGCGGCTGCTATTGCTCCAATCAAGGGGCTGCGAGTACTGTTCCACCTTACAATATATGCACCTTTAATGATTTGCAAAGTAATAATGTGATGGACTACAACCCCGTGCAGAGGGCGTGGACTGCCTGCCAGCTTGACAAAGTAAATTATAACCTCAAATTTTATTCTTGTGTGGTAGGCAACCCAAGCAGCTACTGCACCAAAGACCCTAATTTTAACATCACCATAACGCAAAATCAAACATGGAATTACACCAATTATTTAGCAGGAGATTTAATCATTACCACGGGAAACAAACTTACCATCAAAAATGCTTACCTCAATATGCCCGAAGGCGGAAAAATCATTATTCAAAACGGTGCGATGCTCGATAAAAGTAAAAATACCGCCCAAATTGTTACAAAAGATTTAT
>JAYWHZ010000106.1:0-3980 GCA_043777395.1 Bacteroidota bacterium | reverse complement strand
TTACTGACTTTCTTTTTCGAGCAGATTTACTATCTCTTGACTGATACCCATGTACGAAAAACCGCCGTCGTGAAACAAATTTTGCATCGTAACCATGCGTGTATAATCTGAAAAAAGCATCACACAATAGTCGGCACAGCTTTCGGCATCGGCGTTGCCCAGCGGAGCCGTTTTTTGGGCATAATCAAAAAAAGCATCAAAGCCCTTAATGCCCGTGCCAGCGGTCGTTTTGGTGGGTGATTGCGAGATGGTATTGACCCTAATGCCTTTTGCCTTGCCCAGATGGTAGCCAAAACTGCGTGCTATCGATTCGAGCATTGCCTTGGCATCTGCCATGTCGCCATAATCAGGAAAAATACGTTGAGCCGCTATATAAGACAACGCCAACACCGATGCCCCATCGGCAATGGCATCTAACTTGTGGGCTGTCTGCATCACTTTGTGAAACGACATAGCCGACACGTCGAGCGTTTGGTGAAAAAAATCGTAGTTGAGGTCGGTATAAGGTCTTTTTTTACGCACATTGGGCGACATACCAATGGAGTGCAGCACAAAATCTATCTTTCCGCCCAATATTTGAACCGATTGGGTAAACAGATTTTCTAAGTCAGCCACATTGGTCGCATCGGCGGGTATCACCTGTGCGTCGCATTGTTGGGCAAGCGTGTTGATGGTACCCAACCGCATGGCTACCGGTGCGTTGGTCAGCGTAAACGTTGCACCTTGTTCTTTACATTTGAGGGCGACTTTCCAAGCAATGGAGTTGCTATCTAAGGCACCAAATATAATTCCTTTTTTTCCCTTTAATAATTGATGAGACATCGTGTGTGTGTTGGACTTATTTTTAAATGGTTTTGAAAGTCCAAAAATATAAAAAAATAATGAAACTTCGGGTATCTCAATGCTTTGCACCCCAAACGCACACCAATTTTATTTTAAAAGTGGTTCTATTCCAGTTGCATTTTTTAATTTTTTACGACCTCGCCGCCGCAGCTCGAGCCAGAACCCGCCGTGCAGCCAAAGCAATGCCTGCCCAAAATAATGTTTCGTTGGGTGAGTTGCTCCACGTTGAAGGTGCTGATATGGTCTGCCGTTGGTGTTGCTACTTTGAGGTCGAGCATCTGGTTAAAATCGCAATCATACAGGTAGCCATCGTAAGACACCGAGATAATGCTCCGACACATCACGTTGGCAACCGCTAAGGGGTTGAAAGCCGAGATGAGTTTTTCCATATATTTGTCGTAGTTTTGGCTCACGATGAGGTAATCTAAAAAACGGCTAATAGGCAGATTGGTAATGGCAAAAAGATTGTTAAACTCGATGTCGAAATCTTTTTTGAGGGCTATTCTAAAGTCTTTTTCGAGCTGTGCCTGTGGCGGCGGCATAAAAGCACCCGCAGGATTATAGACCAAATTGAGTGTCAAGCCGCTTTCTTGTTTGCCGTAGCCCACTTGGTTGAGCATTTGCAGTGCCTTGATAGACTTGTCAAAAACGCCATCGCCACGCTGGCGGTCGGTGCGGTCGGCACTATAAAAAGGCAGCGAAGACACGACTTCTATCTCGTGTTGGCGAAAAAAATCGGGCAGGTCGTGATACGATTTATTAGCCAAAATGATGGTTAGGTTGCAGCGTACAATTATTTTTTTGCCCAATTTTTTGCATTCATCCACAAACCATCTAAAATTTGGGTTCATTTCGGGTGCGCCGCCTGTCATATCTACGGTGTGTATGCTGGGCGTTCGAGACAGCGTGTCGAGGCAATGCTGCATGGTGTCTCGGGTCATGATTTCTTTGCGGTCGGGACCCGCATCGACGTGGCAATGCTTGCAGACTTGGTTACACATCTTGCCCAAGTTGATTTGCAGCGTGCCGATGGCTGTTGGTTTTAGGGTATTGTAGTTGTAGGGTTTTATTTTTTCTTGAAAAAAATCGTGTGTCGCTTCTTTATTTTCTAAAATATCTATCTGGTATGAAAAACTGGTTAATGCACTTTGTTGTGCTTTCAGGCTTTTGGTCATATTTAATTTTTTGGGGTCGAATGGGTTTTAAATGGATATTTCTTTGACTTTGTTCATCATCTGCACGCTGTGTACCAGCGACGCACCGCTTCTGATGGCTGCTCCCACGTGAACGGCTTCCATGAGTTGGGCTTCGGTGTAGCCTTTTTCGTAGGCATCGACCGTGTAGGCATCGATGCAGTAGGGACATTGAACGACGTGCGAAACGGCAAGGGCTATCAACGATTTTTCACGGGCAGTTAGGGCGCCTTCGGCAAAGACTTCGTTGTAGTAGCCAAAAAACTTGGTGCCGAGTTCTTTTTGAAATTCATTAATCTTACCAAATTTTTTGAGGTCTTCGGGGTTGTAATAGGTTTGCATTGGTTTAAGGTTTTGTTTAATTTTTTTATCTATTTTGGTATATACTTTTTTGAGTGCAAAAAAGTTTTCTGTGGCGTTTAATATTTAAGAAAAATTGGTTTTATGGGTTTGTTCTATGAGTTTTTCAAAGGCAATTTTGAACCATACGGTGTAGTTTTCGGGTTTGGTTTGGAGTTCGTGCTTGATGTTGTCGATAGATTCCCAGCGCCATTGCTGCACTTCGTCGGGGTTTACGGTTGGTTCTTGGTTGTAGTGTCCCAAAAAAACATGGTCAAATTCATGTTCCATCAATCCATTTTCAAACTCGGTTTTATAGACAAATGCGAATTCAAATGTGATGTCGCACGAGAAACCCATTTCAAATTTAAGCCTTCGGTGTGCGGCTTGTGCCACGGTTTTGTCGCTTGGGTTTGGGTGGCTGCAACAGGTGTTGGTCCACAAGAGCGGCGAGTGGTATTTGTGTTTGGCTCTTTGTTGGAGCATCAACTCCTGCTTGTCATTGAAGACAAATACAGAGAATGCTCGGTGTAGCAGCCCTTGCTCGTGTGCGGCTTGCTTACCGATGGTGCCTATGGGGTTGTCGAACTCATCGACCAAAACGACATCGGGTTCGTTGGTTTGAGGAGTAGCATCTGCCATATTTTGTTTGTTAAGCATGATTTTTTAATGAAATGGTTTTAAAAGGCATCGTTTGAATGATTTGAGGTTCAATAGACCAATTTTATGTTGTCCAGATAGACTTTTCCCACCAAGCCGGTCGAGTCTTGAAACGATGAGAAGGCGATTTTGTAGGTTGTTCCTGCTGGCTTGCCTTGTGTGGCGGGCGTTAGATTGACGTATGCTTTTTTCCAAACTGGGTCGGCGGTTGGTGTGATGCGGCAGATGTTGGTTACTTGCTGCACGTTGTTTCTATCAAAACTCAACACACTGACGATAAACGAATTGGTGTTGGCACAATGCAATTCCAAAAACGGCGTTCGGGTGTTGCCGATGTTAAACCTGTCGTTGCTTTCAAATGCGGCACCGCTGCGTTTGTTATCAACGGTATAGCCCACGCAGCTTGTGCCTTGAAACACGATGGGGTTATTGCGATAACGCACCAAGGTGGTGTCGCTTAGGTTAGATTTTGTGAGCGAAATGCCCACGCCCTCAAAGTCATCTAACCAGCCAAAGGTGGTCGTGGTTCTGTATGTTACGGTTGGTTTTATGGTGTCGTAGCGGTTGGGTTCGAGTTTGAGTTTGGTTTCGGTGTTGCTATAAAACGAATAGATATATCTCGAAGCCGAATTTCTGTTGATGATAACGCCCGGACTCACAATGACCTTTTGCTTGTCGGTTTGCCAGCCAGCCGATTGCAACACAGGCACCACGGCAGGCAGTTTGAAGCCGCCAATGAGTTTGTTGTTCACAAAGACCCAAGCATCGGTTATGCTCGGTTTGAGGTTTGAGCCATTGGCGGGGTAGTCGGTTTGCAATTGTATTTCGGGGATATAAATATAGGCGGGTATGGGTTCTTGCTCCCAGTCGCAGGTGGTGAGCATGAGCATAGCAGCCACGAGGGTAAGGGTAAAATGTATTTTTTTCATCGGTGATTTTTTTTGG
>JAYWHZ010000105.1:0-3983 GCA_043777395.1 Bacteroidota bacterium | reverse complement strand
AGCCAGCGGTCGGTTACGTAGGGCATTCCCAAACGTTTGGCTTCGCCTGCCACGATTTCTTTTGCTTGCTTTTTGGTGGCAACAAACATGACTTTGCGTCCCGATTTTATAATTTGTTTTACGGCGGCGGCAGCTTCTTCAAGCATGACTTGCGTTTTGTTCAAGTCGATGATGTGAATGTCGTTGCGCTCCATAAAAATATAGGGTGCCATTTTGGGGTGCCACTTGCGTTTCAAATGTCCGAAGTGTACGCCAGCATCTAATAAATCTTGATATGTGGTTCTCATCTGTCTTTTTTTCGTTAGGTGGTTTAGCGTTTACTGAATTGGAATCTTTTACGGGCTTTTTTATGACCAAATTTCTTACGTTCGACCATACGAGGGTCTCTCGTAAACAAACTTTCTGCTTTAAGTGCGGCGTGTAGTTCGGGGTTTATTACGTCCAATGCACGTGAGATAGCCAAACGAATAGCGCCTGCTTGACCTGTGATGCCGCCACCTTGTACGTTTACGGTAACATCAAACTGACCCATGGTGTTGGTAATCAAAAATGGTTTGACAACCTCTTGCTGTATCGTTGCCAAAGGAAAAAACACGTCTAATGCTTTTTCATTGACCACAATAGTGCCTGTGCCTGCTTTGACATAGATGCGTGCTACGCTGGTTTTTCTACGACCAATAGTGTGTGTTATGCTCATTTTTCTTGATTGATAAAGGGTTATTGGTTCATAAACTCACGTGATTGGTCTTGCCATTTGTGCCATTCTTCCATACTTGTCAGGTTGTAGGTTTGCTCCAACGTCTCTATCTTGGCATCGGTGAGTGCTGCCATGTCGGCAAACGTTATCACGCCAAGTTCGTTGAGTTTGCGTTCAAAGGCTGGACCTACACCGTTGAGGCGTTTGAGGTCGTCGCTTGTTTCTACTTTTTTTACCGATGCCTTTGGGGCTGGGCTTTTGGCGGCTGGTGTGGCTGGTTTTAAACTTTTTGCACCGATTTTGGCAGCCGCAAGCAAGTCTTTTTTCGAGCCAATAGAGTTTATGACTACTCTTTCAAACTTGCCAACTTCCCAAACGGCGGGCTGCTGGGCTTCGTGTGGGTGCGTCTTGTCGGCATACACAAAAAGGTTTCTAAACAGTTCGGCACCCAACTTATTTTTTGGAAGCATACCTTTGATGGCGTGTTCTAAGGCATAGATGGGGCGTTTGCGCAAAATATCTTTGGCAATCACGGTGCGGCGACCACTGGGGTAGCCCGAATAGAAAACGTACTCTTTGGCACTCATTTTCTTTCCTGTAAGTCTAATCTTGTCTGCATTGAGGACAATCACGTTGTCGCCGCAGTCTACGTGTGGGGTAAAGTCCGCTTTGTGCTTACCACGTAATACACGAGCAATTTCGCTCGCCAAACGCCCCACAATTTCCCCTTCAGCATCGATGACGTACCATTTCTTGACGACGGTGCTTTTGTTGGCAGAAACAGTTTTGTAACTTAACGTATTCACTTTTTTGGATTAATGTGTTAAAATTTTTAATTAAATAATACTCTTTTCAAACGATGGCTGAATGCCAAGGCTACAAAAAAAGTTTGCAAAGATAACATTTTTATTTCAATAAATAATTTTTTTTACACCAACTGTTTGCTCATCACAAAATCATTCATCATAAAACCGTTGCCAATGTCAATATCTTCTTCTTTTAGGATTGAAAAGCCTTGTTTCTCATAAAAAAATTTTGCCTTGTTGTGTCGGTTTACGTTCAGGCAAAGCGTTTGTGCATTGAGTTCGTTGGCGGCTTGCTCTACGGCATTTAAAAGCATTTTCCCAAGATTTTTGCCCTGCAATTGGCTCGATATGTATAGTTTTTGAAGTTTAACCGCAGGTTCGTTTGCCAACAAATTAAATGCTGCAAAACCCACTTTGTCGTTGGTTTCGAGGTCGTTGAGCAATAGAAATCTGTGTTTTTCGACAAGCATCTGGTGTTCTAAATAATCTAAGTCATAAAATTTTTGAAGCATATAGTCTATTTGGTTTTTGGTCAAAATAGAGCCATAGGTCGGATACCAAATCTTATGAGCCAGTTGTTTGACGAAGATTAAATCGCTGTTTGTTGCATTAGAAATAAAATACATTGTCTTTGGTTTGAATTGTTTTAGCCCATTGGCAGCACAAATATAAAGATTCGGTTGTAAATTTGCCCTTTCTATCCAGTTTAAAGTTTAAAATCAAGGTCAATCCAATGAACTCTTATCGTTTTATAATCAGTGGCGGCGGCACCGGCGGTCATATTTTTCCTGCCATTGCCATTGCCAATGCCCTCAAAGCCACATGCCCCGATGCCCAAATCTTGTTTGTGGGTGCCAAAGGCAAGATGGAGATGCAAAAAGTGCCTGCCGCTGGCTATGCCATCGAGGGTCTGTGGATTAGCGGACTGCAACGCCACGAATGGCAAAAAAACCTGCTTTTCCCGTTCAAAATCCTATCGAGCGTCGTGCAGTCTTTTCGGATCCTGAACCGTTTTAAGCCCCATGCCGTCATTGGCGTAGGCGGCTATGCCAGTGGTGCCATACTTTATGCCGCCCAAATGGCTGGTATCTCGACGTTTATACAAGAGCAAAATTCTTTTCCGGGTCTGACCAACAAACTATTAGCCAAAAAAATTAGGGCTGCATTTGTGGCTTACGAAGGCTTGGAAAAATATTTTGGCAAAGAAAAAACCTTTTTATATGGCAATCCCATTCGTGAGCAGTTGTTTGCACACAACGCCTCGAAAAAGGGCGAAGCCTTGGCTTTTTTTAATTTTCAAGACCATAAAAAAACCCTGTTTGTGTTTGGGGGCAGCTTGGGTGCCAAAGCCATCAACGAAGCTATTTTGGCAAATTTGGAGGTCTTCATAGCAAACGATGTTCAGGTAATCTGGCAAACGGGAGAGATTTTTTTTGACACCGCCCGAGCCAAAATCGAGGCGTTGGGTTCTAAAAATATCAGGGCGATGCCTTTTTTGGAGCGTATGGATTTGGCTTATTGCCTTGCCCAAGTGGTGGTGTCGAGGGCTGGAGCTGGCACGATTTCGGAGCTGGCTACGGTCTGCAAACCTGCTATTTTTGTGCCGCTACCCACGGCAGCCGAAGACCATCAGACCAAAAACGCCATGGCTTTGGTCTCAAAAAATGCAGCATTGATGATCGAAAACCGAGAGGCAAGCACAAAATTATTGCCGTTGGCTATGAGTTTATTACAAAACGTGGAGCTTCAAATGACATTGAAGGCAAATATTGCTCATTTTGACCGACACCATGCCGCTTCGCAGATGGCTCAACACATTACCCAGATTTTGGAAAATAAATGAACGGAGCGACTCAAAATTAACTAAATAAAAAAACACAAGCGGACTGATGCTTGTGTTTTTGGGGCGGTATGGACGGGACTCGAACCCGCGACCCCCTGCGTGACAGGCAGGTATTCTAACCAACTGAACTACCACACCTCTTAATGAAAAACGATTTTAAGGTCTTTGTTTCAAAGTGAGTGCAAAGATACGTTTATTTTTTGTACGTGCAAATTTATTTTTATTTATTTTTTTAAATCAAGATGAGTTCTTTGATGGATTGGCTTGCGGTGTGTCGGTTTAGGAGTGCTATTATTTTGTCTTTACCAAAGTTGAGTTCATTTTTCAAGACCGACGATTCGATTTTTATGTATAGCTTGCCGTTGGCAAAATAGATGTCGTTGGTTTGTTTTGAAACGGCAGCACCCATGAGCGTATCCCAAGCCGAAGCAATTTGGACTTGCATCAGTTTGTTGTTGAGGTTGTAGTGGTTGATTAATTGTTTGATGACCTCTTGAAGTGGTTTGTCTTGGCTCGAACGCATGGTATGTGGTAAAAAGATTATAAAAAAGGAACATTGGATTTAGAGTACGTGTTTTTCGGCGTGGTAGGACGACCTCACCAGTGGTCCACTTTCTACATATTGAAATCCAAGTTT
>JAYWHZ010000104.1:0-4009 GCA_043777395.1 Bacteroidota bacterium | reverse complement strand
TTTTGTTATTTTTTTTAGTTGGTTTTTAATATTTTTTGGTAGTCGGCGACAAAGGTTTGCTGTTTTGGGGTCAAGTTGTAGAATTCGGATAATTGTTGGTCTATCTATTTTAGGAGTATTACCTTGCTGCATAGCCATGGTTTTAGACGCTCAAAAGCGTTTCGTATTGAACCAAATCCAAGCAGCAAAAGGGCAGATAGTCCATGTTTTTTGGGTTATTGGTTTTATTTCATGGTTCATTTTTTTTAGATATTGATTTGCAGAATATTGGATTCAGGAAAAAATTGTTTTACTGCTGCATAAAAAAATGATTTAAATCTATTGTTTATATTAAATATTATTTATTTGTTTTAATTTGACTGTCAGCATGTTGGGTTATAAAAAAGTTGTTATACTTCTTGAAATTGGTGAATGGCTTTGTTTAGAAAAGCGGGCAATATGGTGCGTTGGGTCAAGGCTATTTTGTCGTCGTCGTTCAAAAAATCGAGCATTTGGTAATATTTTGCAGCCCCATGGTCTTGTATCACTTGGTTTCTTTTGTCTTCTGTTTGCAGGTGTACGAGCATGCCTTCGGGGTCGGCTTCGGGGTGAAACTGTGTGGCAAACATTTCGTTGCCAATGCGAAGTGCCATGATTGCTCGGTCGAGTGGTATGTTTGGGCGTTCTTTTTCTATTGCCAATACTTTGATGTCGAGTGCCATGATTTTTTCCCAATTGAGGTTTACGACCTGCCAGTCTCGTGAGTCTACGACCCAAAAAGGGTCTGCCAGACCGTCCAAAAAATTATCGGTGTTGCCTTCGTTTACTCGGTGTGTGGGCATGACACCAAAGGAGGTCGATTGTCGTTTGTTTATGGTACCCAGTTTGAGGTGTCCGCAAATGAGTTGAAACGAATGGCAGATATAGAACACATATTTTTTGTTGTATTCGTTGGTGGCGTTGTGTTGAAACAAGGCATCGACGAGTGCAAAATAGTTGGTTTCCCACAGGCTGTTTTCGAGCAATGGGCTGCCGGGTCCGCCCGACGATATATAGACATCGTAGGAGAGGTCTGCAATTTCGGCTTTGCCTCTCACATCAAACTCATCGACGTGCATCGAAAGGTCGTTTTCTCGTGCAAACCGACGCAACACCGTGCGGATAGACCGCATGCCTTGGTTGGCATGACCGTCATACATATCCAAAATGGCGACTCTCAAAGTATTTTCAAACATAAAACAAGGATTATAAGGCTGGTTGTAGTTCCAAAAACCCATTTGGGGCATTGATAAAACGCAGCAAAGGTAAGCTATAAGTTTTTAAAACGTCTTGAAATAGTATTTTTTGTGTGCTTAGAGTTTCAATTCATCTTTTAGGTTTTCTATCATTTCTTCGTTGGCTTGGCTCATGTCCAAAATCATAAAACCATCGAGCGAATTATTAAAATCGGGATCCACGTTGAAGGCAATCATCTTGGCGTTCATTTTGAGGTATCTTTTTATCAACACGGGCATTTTGTTTCCCAATACTTCTATTTCGCTGATGATTTTGTCGAGTTGGTCGATGTCTTTCATCTGTTCTAAAAAAATATTCACGTCTATGCCTTCCAAGTTAGGTACAAAAGGGTGTTTAGATTTGATGTGTTTGGCGAGTTCGTTGTCGTAGCAGTGTTGTTTCAAAAACTCTACCACAAGGCTTTTTGAAGCCAGCGTATAGTCGTTGCTCATGCTCACCGTACCAATGACGTAGCGCAGCGTTTTGCTTTTAAACAAAATATACATAATGCCTTTCCAGAGGAGCAAGAGCGGCTGCGGCTTTTTTTGATAGCTTTGGACCACAAACGAACGCCCCATCTCTAACGACTGTGCAAATATGGGGTTCATCTGGTCGTCTATCTCAAAAAATTGGTTGATATAAAATCCTTTTCTGCCATATCTCTTAAAAATTTCGGTGCCGATGCCCAATCGATAAGACCCCACGAGGGCTTTGGCTTCCTTGTCCCAAATAAAAAGATGGGTATAATAATTGTCAAACTCATCTAAATCTATGCTTCTGTTCGACCCCTCGCCGATGGCTCTAAACGTGATTTCTCGCTGCCTGCCTATCTCGTGAATCAGGTGCGGTATCTCGTAGCTTTTGCAGGCATAGACCTCAAACTGTTGGAGGGTATGGACAAGGTTGGAAGCCGTCAGGTTGTCTATGTCTTTGCATAGGAGTTCGTTGGGCAATGGTTCGGCGATGCGTTTGGGTTTGGCGGTGCGTTTGGGCAGTTTGATGTTGAACCTCGATTTTTCGTCTTCCAAACCCAGCCCCAGCAGGTAGGTTCTGGCTCTGAGGTATCGGCTAAAAGTAGATAGGTTTTCGAGTTCGTCTTGTTCTTTGACCGATATGGGTTTGCCTATTCTTATTTTGATGGTTTTGTTTCGTTTTCTAAAATATTCGTTTGGTATCTGCACCGTTCGCAGGGCAGGGTGAATGCTGCCGAGCAGGTGAAACATGAGGCTGTTTTGCCCTTCAAAATAGACGGGAACGATGGGTACTTTGGCTCTTTTTATGATTTTTATTGCCGTTTCATTCCATTCTTTGTCTTGCACCAACCGGGAGTTGAACTGATAGGTGGACACTTCGCCCGCCGGAAAGATACCCAGCGGGTAGCCTTTTTGGAGATGTTCGACGCAGGCTCTCACGCCGGCGGTGCTGCTCTGGTTGATGTTTTCTAAGGGATTTACGGAGATAAAATAGTCTTGCATCTCGTGGAGCTGGCTCAGCAAAAAGTTTGCCATCACCTTAAAGTCGGGTCTGGTTTGAGCTATGATTTTGAGCAGCAGCATGCCATCCAAAAAACCAAATGGGTGGTTCGATACGGTGATAAAAGCCCCTGTGATTGGTATTTTTTTGAGGTCGTTTGGGTTTATTTCAAGGTTGATGTTGATGCGTTGGAGGGCAGCATCGATAAAGTCGAGACCTTTTTTGCCGCTTATTTCCTCGTAGGCTTGGTTCAGTTTGTTGATGTTGAGGAGTTGCATCAGAAGGTCGGCTGTAACTTCCAATTTAAACTTTTGAAGCCCTGCGACTTGTATAAAATCTTTTTTGCTGATGAGTGTCAAGGTTCGAGGAGTAGGCGTTTTGATTTAGAATGGTAAATGTAGGACTTATTTTTGATTTTGGTTCAACATTTGGTCTCTATGGATTAAGAATTGGCGTTTGCGACCCACAAAAATGCTTTTTCAAGGTGTGTTGGTTTATGGATTGCTTTGGTCTCTAAAATTTTTCATAAACACCGACGAGAATACAAATTGGTTCAGGGTTTCGTTGTCGGTGGTCAAGATGCTTTTTTTGTCGCCTTCCCAGCATTTTTCGCCTTTGTGTATAAACAGTATGTAGTCGCCTATTTCCATGACAGAGTTCATGTCGTGTGTGTTTACGATGGTTGTGGTGTTGTATTTTTGGGTCAATTCTACAATCAGGTCGTCTATTTTGAGCGAAGTCAAGGGGTCTAAGCCAGAGTTGGGTTCATCGACGTAGAGGTATTTTGGGTTTAGGATAATGGCTCTTGCTATGCCGACTCTTTTTTTCATACCGCCGCTCAGTTCGCCTGCAAATTTTTTGTTGGCACCTTCCAACCCCACATCTTTGAGCGACGCATTTATTTTTTGCATCATCTCGTCTCGGGGCATATTTTTTCTAAACATTCGGAGCGGAAACAAGATGTTATTTTCTACCGTCATCGAGTCAAACAATGCTGAACCCTGAAAAAGCATGCCAATCTGTTGCCTTATCGTCTTTTTTGCGTTCTTGTCGATGGCAATAAAGTTCTGTTCGTCATAGTAGATAGCCCCTGAGTTTGGCTCAATGATGCCGACCATACATTTCATCAACACACTTTTGCCGCTGCCGCTTGCCCCTATTATCATATTGACTTTGCCCGGCTGGAAGGTGGCAGAAATGCTTTTGAGTACCTCAACACCATTAAAAGACTTGCGTATGTTTTCTAAAACAATCATCTAAACCAATAGAAGTTAAAAATTAT
>JAYWHZ010000103.1:0-4019 GCA_043777395.1 Bacteroidota bacterium | reverse complement strand
ACAAAAGCAAAAGACAACACAAAAACAAGCCAGACCACCCAGCAACAAAAGCAAAAAGAAATAGAAAAAGTCAATAAGCAAATGAACGACATAGACCTGAACATCAACCAACTCAAAGACAAAAAATATGCCCTCGAACTGATATTGGCAAGCCAATCAAACTACCAAAACACCAAACAAACACAAGAAATCTATACACAAATCGAAAAAATAGACCTCGAAATAACGCAAAAAACCAGCACTTGGGAAAAATATTTTAACCAATACTCACAACTCGAAAACCAATAACACAAAAACCAAAAACCCTCAAAAAGGATAAATCGGCAAAGGCATCATCAAACGATTTACCTCTTTTTTAACCTCACTGATAATGCCCTGGCTATCAACGTTCATCAAAACCTTGTCTATCAGCGACACAATCGTCTCCATGTCCTTTGCCTGCATGCCTCTCGTGGTGATAGCCGCCGTGCCAATACGCATACCCGATGTTACCATCGGCGAGTTTTGGTCAAAAGGAACCATGTTCTTGTTAATCGTAATATCTGCCTTAATCAAAGCATTTTCGGCAACCTTGCCCGTCAGTTTTTTAGCACTCAAATCTATGAGCATCAAGTGATTATCCGTTCCACCCGAAATAATATTGTAACCTCTATCCGTAAAAGCCTTTGCCATAGATTGGGCATTTTCTATCACCTGTTTGCCATAAACCTTAAACTCTGCCGAGAGTGCCTCGCCAAAACTGATAGCCTTAGCCGCCACGATGTGTTCGAGTGGACCCCCTTGTGTGCCCGGAAAAACACCGCTATCAAGCAAACTCGACACCGTTCTCAATACCCCTTTTTGCGTTTTTACGCCCCACGTATTCTCAAAATCGGCACCCATCATAATCACGCCGCCTCTCGTCCCACGCAACGTTTTGTGCGTAGTCGTCGTTACAATGTGGCAATGTGGCAACGGACTGTTGAGCAAGCCAGCCGCTATCAAGCCCGAAGGGTGCGAAATATCAGCCAAGAGCAATGCCCCAACGCTGTCGGCTATCTGCCTCAGGCGGGCATAATCCCAATCACGAGAGTAGGCAGAAGCACCACAGATGAGCAGTTTTGGTTTTTCTATTAATGCCTTTTCGGCAACTTTGTCATAGTCTATCAAGCCCGTTTCTTGCTCCACACCATAAAACGAAGGCGTGTAAAGCTTGCCCGAAAAATTGGCAACCGAGCCGTGCGTCAAGTGTCCGCCGTGTGCCAAATCAAAACCCATAATCTTGTCGTAGGGCTTCAAAACGGCAAGCATCACCGCCGCATTGGCTTGCGCTCCCGAATGCGGTTGGACGTTTGCCCATTGGGCACCAAAAAGTTGTTTGAGGCGGTCTATTGCCAGTTGCTCTATCTTATCGACCACCTCGCAGCCGCCATAATAGCGTTTGGAGGGCAGGCCTTCGGCATATTTGTTGGTCAGGCACGAGCCAGCGGCTTCCATCACCTGCCTGCTTGCATAGTTTTCGGAGGCAATGAGTTCGATGCCCTCTTGTTGGCGGTGTTGTTCTTGGGCAATAAGGTCAAAAATTTGGGTGTCTCTTAGCATATAATTGTAAATGGTTTTTTTGGATAATGAATAATGGCAAAGTTACAAAAAAAATAAAAATCGATTGATAAAAATATTTTTACAACGGTTCATCTTTTATCTCAAACTCATTTCATAAAAAACCAAAAAACCACCAACGGTTTAGGTTGATGGTTTTATATTTCAAAAAAAAAGATTTTTTATTTATTTCTAATCAATTTCAAATCCAATGCCTTAGCACCCGAATTGCCCGTTCCAACCAATGCCAAAGTATAAGATTGCCCAGCAACAGTATTTAAAACAAACGAGGAAACAAAGGTTTTGGCAGCATCGTTTTTCAAAACATACACTTTTTTACTGGTATAGGCATCAACCGAAGTGTAGCGGTTAAACTGCACAGCACTACTGCCAGAGCCAAAAGCAACGGCTTTGAACACCCTTTGGTCATTAAAAATTTTGCTCGTACCCAAAGAATCATTAGCCAGAATAACACCTGTCGATGCCGAAACTCTGCTGTCGTTCGATAGATTTAAAAAACGCAAACCCACTTTGCCCGCAGCCAAAGTCAAAAACTGGTCTTGAATAACCACGCCCGAAAGTCGCTTGGTAGCAAAGGCATCGACCACAAAAACCGACCAATTAGTGCCCGTGGCATAGTTGCTTCTATTGACCAAAACGCTGGTGTCTTGCGTAGTTGCTTTGAGACGTATCTGACGGAAGCCCGCTGGAATTGGAGCATAAACGGCTTGATTGACCAGTATATCGCCATAGCTGGCTGTTGCTATCTTGGTGTTGTCCAGATAAACATCAACCGCTGGAGCATCAGCCGAAAAGTGGTGAGCCATCACGAATGCCTGTGCCGTCGAGGGTGTCGTGGCGGGCGTTGGGGTTGGGTATTCGGGTTCTTTGCAACTTGTTATGGCTAAACCCAACAAGCCTAAGGCGATAATATTATATTTGAAAGATTTCATTTTTATATTTTTTGTTTTTTAAGAATGAATAAATTAATTAAAAATATACCTTACGCCTACTTGCAGCTGCCAGCGAGAAGCCAAACCCACATTATCTCTATAAGACGACGCCAAAGGGGCATTGTTGAACAAAGGAAAACTAAACGTCGGGCGAGCCGTCAAAGCAGTGCTTTCGTAGCCCTCAAACGAAAGCAACTGAGCTCTGTTTACTTCACGAAAAATACCCCATTGTGCATTTACCAAGTTTAAAGCATTGAACACATCGGCACTAAGTTGTATGGTATTGCGTTTGCCTTTCACGTTGAGATAAAAATCTTGCATCAAACGCACGTCCGTTCGGAAGTAATTTGGTGTACGAGCTGCATTTCTTGCCGCATACTGCCCACGGTGTTCGCTCAAATAAGGGTCTTGCTCAATGTATGTGTTGAGTTGTGTCCATATTTCGTTTGGCGTGCGGGTATCGGTTACCGTTCCGACGTTGGCAGCCGTTACCAACACAATTTCGTTTTGATTGGCAGGAACATACATCAAGTCGTTTCCAAAGATTCGGTCGCCGTTCATGTCATTGGCATAAGTATAAGAAAATTGGTCGCCCGAACGGGCTTCGGTAAACAACGAAAACGAGGTCGCAAAGTTTTTGGCATATTCTTTTCTGTAAGACAATGCCCCGATGACACGATGCAGCTGCTGATAAGCCGAAACGCTGAGCAAAGGATTGTTTGGGTCGCCCACGATTTGGTTGGCTTGAAATGCCGAATTGGCAATGGCACTTTGGCTCGACGTAATGTCCATTGATGGTCCAAAATTGTAGGCAACACTCGCATAGAAACCATTGGAGAATGATTTTTGAATTTGTGCCGTGAGGTTGGCTTGGTAGCCTTCGTTCACGTTGTCTAAGACTATGGCAGCTATCACGTTGTCGTATCGACGAACGCCTGCGTCTGTTCCTGCATAGCGAGGTCTGCCGTCGCCCGAGACCTTACCAATGGCGGTGTCAAGGTTGGCGTTGCGGTGATAAATGGCGTTGATATCTTTGGTGTACATGCCTTCGAGGGTAACGACCCAGTTGCCTGCCAATCTAATATCGACAGCCAAATTGCTTCTCCATACTTGCGGAAATTTAAATTTTGGTGCCGTGCTATTGATGGTTACAAAAGCAGGTAGCGTAGGATTTGTGGGTACATATTTGTTTACATCATCAGAAAATGCGTTGATTGCACCCGATGTTTGCGAGATAGAGCCAAACAAAACGCCGTTGTTTGAGGCTTGGTTTGACAGCCATACAAACGGGATTCGACCCGTAAAAATACCCGTTCCACCTCGAACTTGGAGAGACTTATCGCCTTTCACGTCCCAATTGAAACCAATGCGGGGCGAAAACAAAAGTTGGGTGTTTGGAAATTTGCTGACATCGATTTTTTCATTAAACACTCCTTCTTTATTTCTAAAATTCATGGTGTCGAGCAAAGTGTTTTTCTGCAAATCGTT
>JAYWHZ010000102.1:0-4020 GCA_043777395.1 Bacteroidota bacterium | reverse complement strand
TATCGGACTTGAAATTGTTTGAAAAATCGACACCCTAAAACCTTATTAACCAAATATATTTATGATACACACCTACCGAGTTTTGGGAATGACCTGCGGCGGCTGCGAGGCGGCTGTCAAAAGCAAGTTGCTTGCACTGCCAGAGATTACAGCCGTAGAAGCATCAAAAGACACCCAAACTGCCACCATAACCTTAGAAAAACACACCACCCTAGCTCAATTGCAAGAAGCCTTGGGCGGCTCGGGAGCCAAATATCAGATTTCGGCACTGCAAACCCATCAAACTGCCCCAATCCACCAAACTAACCAAGAAACCCAAGAGGTAAAATCTTGGGTTAAGACCTACAAACCCATTTTGCTCATTTTCGGTTTGGTGGCATTGGTTGCCTGCGTGTTGCAAATCAACAACAACGCCTTTGATTTTATGGCTTGGATGCGGCATTTTATGGCTGGCTTCTTCTTAATTTTTTCTTTTTTTAAATTGCTCGACCTCAAAGGTTTTGCCCAAAGTTATGCGATGTATGATGTGGTAGCGAAGCGTTTTCCTGCTTGGGGCTACGTTTATCCGTTTGTAGAACTGGGTTTGGGGCTGGCTTTTTGTATCAATTATGAACCCAAAATAGTTAATATCATCACGCTTTTGGTGATGACCGTGAGCATCGTGGGCGTGTTGCAAAGTGTGTTGAACAAACGCAAAATTCAGTGTGCTTGCTTGGGTGCGGTGTTCAAACTGCCGATGAGCACCGTAACGATTGTCGAAGATGCTTTGATGATGGGTATGTCGGGGGCAATGCTGTTTTTTATGAACACATAAAAACAACAAATCCACAAAACGTCTTTACAACTTCTTTAAAACAACAACAACTATGACTGCATCACTAACGCCAGTGATAAAAAAACTGGTGGTCGTTTTTCTAATCGTTTCTGGCTTGTATTTTGCACAAGAATTTTTGATGCCTTTGTGCATCGGCGGCATTTTGGCAACCCTATTTCTGCCTTTTTGCAACTGGATAGAGAAAAAGAAAATTCCCAAAGGCATCGCCGTTTTTATCTCACTTTTGCTGCTGCTGCTGCTGATTTTTTTGGTTGTTTTGCTGCTGGGCTACAAGGTTTTTGAGGTCGTGAGCGAAATAGAAATACTCAAACAAAAAGCCGTTGAGGCGGGTGTCCAAGTCCAAAAATATATTTTCAATACCCTTAATATTTCCAACAACGAGCAACTAAAAATCCTAAAAAACGAACAACCATCGTATGGCAATATGTTTCAGGTAATGTTGGGTTCGATGACGAGTTTTTTGTCCAACCTGATTTTAATCTTGGTCTATTTTGTGTTTTTATTGTATTACCGAAACCACATTAAAAATTTTGTCATTCACCTGACCGCCAAGAGCCAACAAGCCGAAATGCAAGAAATTATTATGAAAGTGGCTACTGTTTCGCAGCAATACCTCATTGGACTCTCGAAGATGATTTTTTTACTTTGGGTGATGTATGGCGTTGGATTTGGCATTATTGGCGTCGAAAATGCCCTGTTTTTTGCTATCCTATGCGGATTGTTAGAAATCGTACCGTTTGTAGGCAACATCACCGGCACCACCCTGACCGTTTTAATATCGGCGATGAACGGTGCAAAAATCGAAGTTTTAGTTGGTATTGTGATTGTTTATGCCATCGTGCAGTTCATTCAGGGTTGGATTTTAGAGCCGCTCATTGTGGGTTCGCAAGTCAAAATCAACTCTTTGTTTACCATCGTTGCCCTGATTTTGGGCGAGTTGCTTTGGGGCATTCCGGGCATTGTGCTTGCCATTCCGCTCACGGCAATGTTCAAAATCGTTTGCGACCACATCGAACCTATGAAACCTTACGGCTTTTTGATAGGCGAAATTCAGACCCCAAAAAAAGACATGGAGTTGGTCGAAAAAATAAAAAAATTAGTAAAAATAAAAAAATGACACCGTTAAAACTAAAAGACTTGGGGCAAATTTTCAAAACCACTTTCAACCAATGGAACGACAAAGACCCATTCAGGCAAAGTGCCGTTATTGCCTACTACGCCATTTTTAGTATTCCGGGTTTGTTGGTGCTAATCATTGCCATTGCAGGCTATTTTTTTGGTCAAGATGTGGTTAATAAAAACCTAACTGCACAAATATCGCAGACTATGGGCGCCCAAACGGCACTGGAAATCCAAGAGATTCTTACCAAATCGACCGCCGAAAAATCGACCACTTGGGCTTCAATTGTTGGCATCGTCGTTTTATTGGTCGGGGCAACGGGCGTTTTTGTAGAACTCCAAAAAACCCTAAACCTCATTTGGAACGTACGCATAAAACCACAAAACGGCATTTGGCTCATCATCAAAGCACGCCTATTTTCGTTCGGATTGATACTCGCCATCGCCTTTTTACTCATCATCTCGTTGGTTATCTCAACGGCTTTGGTCGCCATCAGCAATTTTATTCAGTTTGAAAGTTCGCCACTGATGATGACTCTTTATGGCATACTCAATTTTGTGATTTCGCTCTTGGTCATCTCGGCTTTGTTTGCTATGATTTTTAAGATTTTGCCCGATGCAAAAATCCAATGGAAACACGTTTGGTTGGGTTCGCTGCTCACCGGGTTGCTGTTTACGATAGGCAAAATGGCACTGGCATATTATTTTGGCAAAGCCGACCCTGCTTCGATTTATGGTGCTGCGAGTTCTATCATTCTCATATTGCTTTGGGTCTCTTATTCGTCGATGATTTTGTTTTTTGGTGCCGAATTTACAGCCGCCTACGCCAAAATGTATTCGGGAACCGTAGCACCAACCAATATTGCAAAATCGCAAGTGCCGACCGAAGCAGAAAAAATGAAATAATTTTTTATAAAACAGCCACCAACGGTGGTGCTTGGATACAAAATTTTGGGCAAAGAGTTTGTCATTAAAACCATTTTGCCATCACTGCATTGGCAATGTGTTTGGCGTTGGTCAGTTTTCCAAACATCACAGAAGACAATCTGCTGGTTGCCATTTTTGGCGGCTTTTTTTGGGTGCAGGCATCGCTTTTGCCATTTGTGGTGGTGCAGTGATAGACGGAACGGAGATATTAGCCATCTTTTTGAGCAAAAAATTTGGCACTACCGTCGGCGACATTACCATTGTTATCAACATCATTATATTTTCGGTAGCGGCTTATTTCCTATCCATCGAGATAGCACTTTATTCGATGATAACCTACGTAGCGGCATCAAAAACACTCGATTTTATCATCGAAGGCATTGAAGAATACATTGGCGTAACGATAGTAAAAGAAATAGAAAAAATAGAACCCGACGTTTTTGTGGTTATCAATGCAGTAAAAAATGTAAAAGGGGGCATTATCAAGCAAAGACCTCTCAAACACTAAAAATTATTTATTTATTAAAAAAAAACAACAACACCTATGAACAACATCAAATATCCATTCAAACACCCACATACCCTATCCCAATCAGACGTTTTTGGGAGCCTTGAAACCCATTTGCAATCGGGACTCAGCAGCACAGAAGCCCAAAAACGCACCAAACAATTTGGACTCAACATCTACCAAACCCAAAAACCAAAACCCATTTGGTTGATGATTGTGCAGCAATTTAACAGCCCAATCGTGTATTTGTTGGTGTTGGGAATGGTGGTTTCTGTTTATTTTAAAGATTATATCGAGGGCATTGCCATTGGTGTGGTTATTTTAATTAACGCTTTGATTGGTTTTTTGATGGAACTGCAAGCCCGAAATGCAATGAACGCCCTAAAAAAAATGGATATAATATTATCCAAAATCGTTAGAGATGGCAAAACGCAAGAAATCCCTTCCGAAAAACTAACCCTTGGCGATGTGATGGTTTTTGAGGCAGGCGACGTGGTGCCAGCCGATGGGCGTTTGGTTGAAATGAACCAACTCCAATGCGACGAATCGTCGCTGACGGGCGAATCGCTGCCAACCGAAAAAACCATAGAACAATTACCCCAAGATACCCCATTGGGCGACCAACACAATA